>CAYYEE010000721.1:0-2243 GCA_964470775.1 uncultured Planctomycetota bacterium
CCCGGCGTCCCCCGTCATCACGTTGGAAACGGACGTGATCTCGCGCCCGCTTTCAATAAGCATCCCGAGAACCTGGAACAGCACGGGCGAGGGTCCGGGGAATTGCAGGTCCACAATCCCGCGCCGAATATCGGCCCCGGTGAAATTGACCTGCTTGTATTCGCCGGGCCTGACCCGCTGCGCCCCGCCCTTCACGCGGAAATTCTGCGCGCCGATGAACCCGCCGCCCAGCGAGGCAAGGTGCCCGCTGTCCATGATCATGTTGAGCGTCGAGTTGATCGTTTCCGAAATGTCCCCGAGCAACAGGCCCATGCCGGTGCCGAGCAACCCGCCGTCCATCGCGGGCATGAACTGGTAGTGGATGAGGTAGGGCACGGGATCGACGCTGACGATCCTGTTGCCGTCGATCCGCACCGT
The DNA here is from genome assembly GCA_964470775.1 of uncultured Planctomycetota bacterium. Classification (GTDB taxonomy): domain Bacteria; phylum Planctomycetota; class Brocadiia; order CAIUPP01; family CAYYEE01; genus CAYYEE01. Next base: position 418 of record CAYYEE010000721.1, read on the forward strand.
GTCCACGTCATAGGCCGCCACCACGCGGACAACCTGCTGCGTCTCCTTGTGGACCGTGACGATGTATGGCTCGGGGTAGTCATCCCCGTCCAGATCGTGGCGGCACAGTTGCTCGATGAAGCACTCAGGGGAATGGTCATCTTCCGGCTTCGGCGGGATTTCCACGTCCCGGAACCGCCCGGAAAGCATGTTGGTCTTAACCTGATGCGGATACAGGTCCACGATGTCCGACACGCGCGGCGCGGTCTGCAAGGTCGTGGCGTTGTTGTTGACCACGACATGCTTGCCGGGAAGCCTGATCTGTGACCTCACCCGATTGGTCGTCACGTCCCACCAGAGCTTGCGGAACACGTCGCCGACGATGGGCAGTTGCAGCGTCAACTGGTCCGTCCCGCGCTCCCATTCGCGGCTGTCCACCTTCATCTGCCAGGACATGAACGAAGCCACCCGCTTCGCCCGGCCCGCCTTCTGGCCTTGCTTGTCCTGCCCCTGCACCGCGACCTTGACCACGTCGGTTGACGGCACGATGGCCGGATAGGCGCGGGCGTTGTATTGCAGCGCGGCGCTGGTGATCAGCGGATAGCTGATGTTCGCCGGGTTGACCCAGGGATAGGTCTTTTCCTCCTTGACCAGCATGGCCAGATCAAGGCCGCGCTGCATCCGATCCTTCCAGTCGGACATAGACTCCTCGTCGATGGCGTAACCCTCGATCACCGCATTTGCGAGCTTTGCCAGGTCGGCATCGCTCAACTGGTCGCAGAGGTTCGGCGCCGAGGCCAAGGCCTTCACGCGGGCCGAGATCTCGTCAATACCCGGTTGTTGCGTTTGCTGTGCGGCGTCGATCATCGTGGTCCTCATCCTGTTCCGGCACGGCGATCATGGTCGGGAACAGGTCGGTGAAGGCCCAGACCAGAGCGTCCACTCGGTCCGGGCTTCCTGTGCCTTGGAAGCCTGCCTGCGTCATCTGGGTCATCTGGTTCTCCAGCGCGGAGAACGATCCGACATGCGCGATGCGCCCTTGCTCATACAAAGCCGCAACCGGCTCGGCGCGAATGTGCTTGCCGCGACTGGCGCGGACTTCCTTGATCCTGACGTTCGGGTTCACCGTGCGGATGGTATGCGCCACCATGTCGCCGCCCTGGTTTACTTCGACCACAACAGCATCGGCCTTCCAGTAGTTGTAGGCTTGGACAACCTTCTTGGCCCATTGGTCCGGCGACCCCGCCATGCTCTGATCGTCGAGAACAACACCGCGCTGATCTGCGTCGTCCGTGATGCCCGCGACAATGATGCCGTGATCGTCGCTGTCGTCCGTATTCGTTACCGCCGGGTCTACTGCGACCACGATGCGCCCAAGTTTCGGGATTTCCCTGACGCGGTAGGTGTCAAGCCCCACTTGCGACCAAAGCGCGCCGGGAAGATCGCCAAGGATTTCGGCGTTCAACTCCTGCCGCCCTAGCTTTGTCCCCTCGTATTTCTGCCGGACCCGCTCGAGGAACGGCGCGGCAAGGTTGGCAGCGTTGTCATAAGTCCGGCCCCGCGTGACGTGGGCCTTGCCCTCATGCCCCGCGACAATAGCCTTGATCAGCTCAATCGGGCGTGGGGTCGTAGTGACGACGACGCGAGGGTCATTCCCAAGCCGCATCCCGAATTGCAGCATATCCCAGGTTTCGCGGGCGTATCGCCACTTGGCGATCTCGTCAGTCCATGCCGTATCGAACTGCGGGCCTCTGAGTTGGTCCGGCTCCGTTGCGTTGAACAACGTCGCTATTGCACCGCTCGGCCAAGTCACCCGCCGCTTCGACGGTTCATACAGCGGGCGGTCT
>CAYYEE010000722.1:0-2236 GCA_964470775.1 uncultured Planctomycetota bacterium
CGGGTATTGTTCATCCATGAACGCCAGCGCCTCGGCGAGACCTACCTCCAGATAGCCCTTGTCGCGCGTGAAGAGCCACGCCAGATACTGCGGGTAGCTCCGCGCCCAAGCGTAGTTCGGGTCGCGGTTCACAGGCTCGGCTTCCTGCGGCGTGCGCCACGCGCGCTTCAGCGTTTCCTTGCGGATGGCCGCCCGGTCGGCGTCGCTTCCCAAGCGCCACAGCTCATGCGTCCATGCGCCGATGCTCACCCCTTTGTCCGCGGCCAGCGCCTCCAGCGCCATGCGGTGCAACGCCAGAAACTTCCTGTCCTTTGTCTGCTCATACGCGCACACGAACGCCGGGAAGAACTGCGCGGGCGGACGGTCGCCGCGCTTGGGATTCAGCCGCGCGCCCACGGGCTTGCCTGTCTTCCACTCGATGCCCCAGGGCAGGCCCAGCGGCCGGCCCTTGGCGTCGCGCTCGTCCAGATACGACAGCCAGCTCTCGCACCAGGTCCGCAGGCGCTCCGCCACTTTGGGGTGTCCCGTCTTCCACACGAAAAACGCCGGCCCCATCGTGAAATAGCCGCAGTAGTCGCGGTCCACGCCATAGTGCAGATCGGTGCGCATGCCCCCTTTGCCGCCCACCCACCAGCTCTTGAAGTGCAGCTTGCCCGTGGCCGGCGTCACGTCCATCCACTCCCACAGATGCTGGCACATCTCCATCACGCGCTCTTGATAGACGGGGTTGCCGGGATAAAGGTGCAGCATATGCGGCTGCAAGTCCGCGCCTTCCTCGATCGCGTGCAGCCCGTCGCGCAAATGGAGCTGATAGCCGCGGTCCATGCCGTCGCGCGTCCACGCGGTCTCGGCCAGCCGGCGCACGGAATCCGCGATGCGGCCGTCGTCGTCCGAGATGAGCGCCAGGTTCACCCAATCGTCTTTGAAGTCCGTGTCGTCGCCCAGACCGCCGCCCACCTCGCCGTTGGGCAGTTCGCGCTCGCGGATCCAGTAGTGGCACAACGCGCGGCACCGCTTCAGCAGGCGCAGTTGCAGCGCGGCCCAACGCGGAACGCCCGGCGTGTCCGGCGGCATGGCCACCTTGAGCGGATCGTCTCGCAGCCCCACGCGCGCGGCCACGGCCTTGATCTCCGGCCGGTCCGGCTCGCGCAGGTTGAAGTCCCACAGCGTGAAGAACAGCTTCTCATAGGCGATGGGATGCCACGCGTAGGCGCGCGCCTCGGAGGAGTCCGCGTAGCCCTCGCGCACAAACGGAAGCTGCGTGCGGTCCTGGCCCGCGATGGCTTTGGCGCGGTCCGTCTCGTGAACAGTGAGCGTGAAGTCCTTCAAGCGCGTGGCGTGGCTCATGGTCGCCACGGCCATCAACCGCAAGGGCTGGCGCGCCAGCCACAGCGCCGCCTCCTTGCCGCCCTTGCGCGGAAACGCCTCGCCCGCGGGCCGGCCAGCCACGAAGAAGTCGGGCAGGTCCACGTCCAGCGACGCTGACCCGTCAGACGCGCCTTCGAGGCGGAAGTCGCCCATGAACAAGCGCCGTGTGGGCCACACAGGATCGCAGAACTCGACACGCATCACCGCGCCAGGCTTCACGCCTTCCAAATCAAAGCGAAAGCTGACAGCGCCCGCGCACAGGTCCGCGGTCTGCGGTTCGCTGATGAACACCACCGGCTCCAGCGGCGCCAGATCCAGCGCCGCCTGAGCGCCCGCGCCCTTCTGGCTCAACGCCCAGCCCCTCGGCCGCGCCGGCGACGCCTGACGCGCGGCGCGATGCGCCAGGCTGCGCCGAATTTCCTCCGTGTCCAAGGCGCCCGCCGGCCGGAAGACCTTCTGGCCCGCGACCCTCGACACGTCTGGCAGCTGTTCTCCGTCCAACACCTCCCACGCGCGGACCTCGCCGATGCGGCCGTCATCGCGGCGGATGCGCAACGCCCGCGCCCGCGCCGGCATGTCGAAATGCCCGCGCCACGCCATGCGGTCCGCGGGCACGGCCAGCGGCGTCTTCGGCATTCCGCCCGATTCCACGCCCACAGCCTCGATGCTGCCCGCAAACCCCCGGAACACGTCCACCTCGACGTGGTTGAACCGTTCCTCGTTGCGGAAGATCAACTCCACCTCGCGCCCAGACGACGACGCGCCGTAGGTCGGGTGAGGCCAGCCCGTGGTGGCAAGACCGTCGGACAAATGCGACAACGGCCTCCGCGCGTCCACAGCCTCCTCCACCGCGCAAACCCGGATCCTG
>CAYYEE010000723.1:0-2235 GCA_964470775.1 uncultured Planctomycetota bacterium
GGGGGGGGGGGGGGGGGCGGGGGGCGGGGGGGGCTGGGGCGGGGGGGCCGCGCCTGGGGGGGGTGGGCTTGCCGATGAGGTGGCCGAGGGTGCGAAGTTTGGCGAGGAGTTCGGCGGCGCCTTCGGGGGAGCCCTGGGGGCCGAGGCGCGGGGTGTTGACGGCGTCGAGGGCGCCGGCGCCCATGGCGTCGAAGACCTTGGCGGCGTTGCCGTCAACGGTGGCGGTGACGACGAGGATGGCGCAGGGGGTGGCTTGCATGATGCGGCGGGTGGCTTCGACGCCGTCCATGCGGGGCATGATGAGGTCCATGAGCACGACGTCGGGGGTGTCATGGGCGCATTTGTCGACGGCTTCTTCGCCGTCGCGGGCGATCCAGGCGATTTCGATGCCTTGGGCGCCGGCGAGGCTGCGGCGCAGGGCTTCGACAGCCATGAGCATGTCGTTGACGATGGCGACCCGCAAGACTACGCCTCCCCTATCAAATCGAGCACGGCGCCGAGCAGGCTTTCGTCATGGAAGCTGCTCTTGGCGAGGTAGTAGTTGGCGCCGGCTTCGAGGCCGCGGCGGCGGTCTTCTTCGCGGTCTTTGTACGAGACGATCATGACGGGCAGGTGTTTGAGCTTTGGGTCCTGCTTGATGCGTGTGACGAACTCGATGCCGTTCATGCGGGGCATATCGACGTCGGAGATGACGAGGTCGTATTCGCCGGAGCGGACGGCGTTCCAGCCGTCCATGCCGTCGACAGCGACGTCGGCGGCGTAACCGCTCTTTTCGAGGAGTTTGCGCTCGACTTCGCGGACGGTGAGGGAGTCATCGACGACGAGGACGCGTTTGCGGCGGCGGCGGGCGGTCTTTTCCTCGGCTTTGCCGAGTTTGCGGAGGCGTCCGCCGGAGACGAGGTTGTCGATGGAGCGGACGAGGTCGTCAACGTCGACGATGAGGAGGGGGGAACCGTCTTCCATGAGGGCGGCGGCGCTGATGTCGCGGACTTTGCCGAGGCGGGGGTCGAGGGGGCGGACGACGACGTCGCGTTCGCCGAGGAAGCGGTCGACGACGAGGCCGTAGCGGTTGAGGCGGTCGCTGACGACCATGACGGGGAGGCGTTCGCCGGCGGCTTCGGCGGCGACGCCGTAGAGGGTTTGGCGGGCGGAGACGAGGCCGACGTTTTCGCCGTCGAGTTTGAAGTACTGGCGGTCTTCGAGGAGGGAGACTTCTTCGCGGCCGAGGGTGAGGATGCGGTCGATGCGGGCGAGGGGGAGGGCGTAGGGTTCGCCGCCGATCTCGACGACGAGGGTGCGGAGGACGGAAAGGGTGATGGGGAGCTGGAACTGGAAGGTCATGCCGCGGCCGGGGCGGGAGAAGGCGCGGACGGCCCCCCCCACCTCTTGGGCCATGTTCATGGCGACGTCGAGGCCGACGCCGCGGCCGGAGAGTTCGGTGACCTGGTCGGAGGTGGAGAAGCCGGGGAGGAAGAGGAACTCGAGGAGCTCGGCCTCGCTCATCTTCTCCACCATTTCGGCGGTGGCGAGTTCGCGGCGGACGATCTTGGCCTTGAGGCGGCTGTAGTCGACGCCGCGGCCGTCGTCGGAGGCGGTGATTTGCAACATGCCGGCGCGATGGCGGGCTTCGAGGCGGATGAGTCCTTCTTCGGGTTTGCCGGCGGCTTTGCGCTCGCCGGGGGGTTCGATGCCGTGGTCGCAGGCGTTGCGGAGGATGTGGTTGAGCGGGGCTTCGAGTTTTTCGAGGATGTCGCGGTCGACTTCGGTGGTTTCGCCGGCGATTTCGAAGCGGATGCGTTTGCCGAGCTTGCGGGCGAGGTCGCGGACCAAGCGGGGGAAGCCTTGGGCGCCATCGGCGAAGGGTCTCATGCGGCTGGAGATGACTTCGCGGTAGAGGCGCTCGGTGAGGTTCTGGAGACGGCGGGCGAACATTTCGAACTCGTTGAGGCAGTCGGCGGCGAGGCCGCGGGCTTCGCCGAGCTTGTGGCGGGCTTCTTCCATCTGGGCGAGGGAGGCGGCGCAGGCGTTGGCGCGCTCCATGACCTGGCGGGTTTTTTCGATCTGGCGGCTGAGGCGGCTGTGGGCGCCTTTGAGGCGCAGGAGGGAGGTGGAGAAGGCGGGGAGCCAGCCGGCTTCGACGAGGCACTCGCCGGCGAGGCCCATGAGGCGGTCGAGGTTGGAGGCGGTGACGCGGACGACGCGGTCGCGGGGTTTGGGGTCGGGGGCGGGGTCGGG
>CAYYEE010000724.1:0-2235 GCA_964470775.1 uncultured Planctomycetota bacterium
CTGAACTTCTCCGGGCTGGACGTTGACGGGCAACTGAGCGCGCAATGTTTCGGGACGGGCTATGCGGTCAAGGTGGGTGCCGGAGTGGGCGGTGAACTTGGCCCGGCTTCGGCCAAAGTGACGCTTTCGGCCCGGGCGACCGCGCAGAGCTATTTGATGGTGATCCTCCACACCATGCGCAACCGGACGACCGTGCTGTTGGAACCGGGAGGCGGCGACGCCACGACACCCGGTGTCGCCACGATGCCTGGCATCGCCACGATGCCTGGCATCGCCACGACACCCGGTGTCGCCACGAGCCAGCAGCCGCGCCCCATTAGCCTGATGTCATTGTCGGGCGTCAAGCTGGAAGCCGCGCTCAGACTGGAAGCGACGGCGGCGGTATCATTCGACCACTCGGTGCCCACGTTCGAGGGCAACGCTCTGGCGTTGGAGTTCAGCGCGGAGGCAACGGCCGGCGCGGGGCTGAAGGGCGAAGTCCTCTTGTTGAACGACGTGCATCCCACGCTGCACTCCTCTTTGCTCGACGCGAAGATTCCGACGCTCCTCGGCGTTTTGCAGATGAAACCGACCATCAACACCCTGCTGAAGGAGCTTGCGCAGGCGCGCGCCCGGCGCTTGAACTACACCGCGATCTATAATGCCCGCGATGACCTGCGGAAGAAGCTGGCGGAGGTCTACCCGGAGGGCAGCCCGCAGCGGCCAGAAGGAATGGCGATCATCGACGACGCTCCCGCTGTCTTCCTGGACCCGGAAGACGACGCCGGCGAGCAATTCAAGACCGCCCGTTGGCAGTGGCTGGCGCCCGTGGCCGAGATCGGCATGTTCGGCGTGCTGCGCGTCGATGTAACCCTTGAGCAACTGATCGCCGGCCTGAAGCTGATGCGCCTGTATGACGAGGTCAATCGCAGAGCGACGGCGGCCACGCCGCCACAACCAGCGCAGCCGCCAACGCCCGAGGCTCCGCCAGAGATTGATCGGCTACTCGAACTCTATGACCAACTGATCAAGGCGTTTGAAGAACAGCAGAAAGGCAAGACGCCCCTGGGGGAGTGCAAGGGGGGACTGTGCAAGCTGGTGCTGTGGGGCATTTCCGCGGGCGCGGACGCCAAGGCCGGCGCAAGCGTTTCGGCCAGTATGCTTGACACGACGGGCAAGGCCGCGGCCGAAGCGGGCGCTACGGGCAAGCTGGGACGAACGGTCTACCAACTACAGACGTGGGTCGATTCCGACCACGAGGCCAAACACGTCATGATCAACACCACGGATACCGTGGTGGACTACCGGCAGGTAACGCTCAGCGCCGAGGTTGCCGGCGAGCTAACGGGCCTGCTGGAGAAAAGCGGTAAGAAGTCGGCCGAGGTCAAGTACAACATGATGACCTATCGCTCGGCCACGCTGTTGTGGTTCCCCGATCAGCTCAGCGACAAGGCCAAATACGCCGGCCTGCTGGAAGGCACGGGCCTGAGCTTCGGCACGTCCGTCAATATCGAACGGCTGCGGATGATGGTGCAGGCCGTCCGCGACAACGCGCTGGAGACGACCCCGCAAGCCAAGTCCCTTCTGGGCACGCTCGCCCGGCAGTTGCGCCTGGACAATGGACAGTTGCAGACCTTTCTCTCGCGCGCGTTGATCCTGGACAATTTCTATCTCGATCCTGAAGATGGCCCCGTGACGCCGGACAGGATCAAGTCCAGGCGTGAACAGTTGCGCGCGGTCTATCAGCTGGAGGAGCTCATCCTGGAAAGCAGCTTCCGCTATGTCAAACCGGCCGGGTCGAACGCCACTTCCCCGCGGGTAGATTACTACACAAAGGACAACCCTCCGTTCACGGGCAGCGACAAGATAGAACTCCGAATGTCGCCGATGGACTTCCTGTATGGGTCCGGGAAGAACGTCGCCAGGGATTTCGAGCTACAGGCGATCCGCCTGCGCTATCGGCTCGCCGACCTGAAGACGAATGAAAAGTCATTGCTGGAGCGCAGTTTCCAACTCGGCTTCGTGACCATCGATCTGCAACTGGCGAAGGTGGAGGAAGCCGGAACGACAGGCATGGTCGATGTCGAAACCCAATGGGTCCAGAGAGACCTCATGAAGTACAACTTCCGCCCCCTGGTAGACATTGTCGAGTACGATGAAGCGGACGTGGATGCCGACCCCATCATCCATCTGAGCGTCAATGAGGATTCGCGCGAAGCCTATCACCGCGCGGTTCCGCCCGTCGCCCTGCTGCAT
>CAYYEE010000725.1:0-2232 GCA_964470775.1 uncultured Planctomycetota bacterium
GCGGACCCGTTGGCCGGCATGGCGGCCTTCGACATCACACCAAGGACGCGGCGCCGGGCGCTTGCGCCCGAAGAAATCCGGCGCCTGCTCGAAGCGGCGCCGGCGCACCGGCGGCTTGTGTACGAGACGGCCTTGTGCTCCGGGCTAAGGGCGGGCGAGTTAAGGGCGCTGCGCGTTGCCGACCTGGACGCGGACGGGGGCGGGTTGCGACTGTCGGAGACCTGGACGAAGAACAGGCGGCCCGGCTTCCAACCCTTGCCGAGCGCCCTTGTCAAGCGCCTGACCGAGATCGCCCAGCGCAGAGACCCCGCCGACGCCTTGCTTGACGTGGGCACACACCAAAGCCGGCTCTTCGAGCTTGACCTTGCGGCGGCCGGGATTCCGAAGGACGCCCCAGGGGGCAGGGCCGTCTTCCATACCTTGCGCGTCACCTACACAAGTCTTGTGTTTGAGCAAGGCGCGTCATTGAAGGAAGCGCAGACCTTGGCGCGTCACGTGACCCCTGGCCTGACGCTGAACGTGTACGGAAGGGCGCGAGAGGAACGCCTTGCGGACCTTGCCGAAGCCGTGGGGAAGACGGTCTTGGCCGCCGATCCGGGGCCAGAACGTGCAACCGGCGTGCACGCCCTGGCCGCCGGGGCGGAGGGGGCGAGTTGCATCCCTTTTGACGACGGTGCGTTACGACAAGTCGAAGTTGGTGGAGGAAAACGATCTCAATCCAAATCGCCGGTGGGCGGGCGCGGATCGCGCCAGCCACATCTGCCCGCCAGATGTGCGTGGGCCTCAGAACCATGCGGCTCATCGTGTTGCGCGCTGAACTTTCTCGCAACTTTCTCGGTTTTGTTCTTGACAGGCAGAAAAGCATCCGGTATATTGTGAATAGTGAATCACAATTCGGAGGTTGAGTGATGCGCGCCTTGAAGACCGACACCGAGATCCGCCAGGAGCAGATCACAGAGGCCGCGCTCGATGTCATCGGCACGGAAGGCGTCCATGCCCTGAGCATCGCCGGCATCGCCGAACGCGTCGGCATCGTGCCATCGGCCGTATACCGCCACTACAAGGGGAAGGACGACATCCTGGACGCGGTCCTCGCCCTTCTCCGGAATCGCCTCATGGAGAACGTGACGGCTGTTCGGCAGGAGACGCCAGATGCGTTGGGGAGGCTCAAATCGCTGCTGATGCGCCATGTTCGGATGCTGGCGGAAAACCGCGCCATCCCCCATGTGATCTTCTCGGATGGCATGTATACCGGCCATCCGGAACGTAAGGCCAAAGTGCGGGACATCATGCATGGCTACCTGGGCGAGGTCATGCGGATCGTCCAAGAAGGCCAGCAGGCGGGAGCAGTCCGTCGAGAGATCGATCCCAAAGCGACCTCGGTGATGTTCCTGGGCATGATTCTGCCTGCGGCGGTGCTGTGGAGTGTTTCGGGAGGTGATTTCGATGTGGTCGCCCATGCAAAGAATGCGTGGCCAACTTTCGAGAGAGGAATAGCGGCGGGCATGTGAGGTCTGCCAATGCCAGAACAAGTGGCGTGTCAGCGGGCACGCAGAGCGAGGAGGTCGAACAATGAACGGCAAGACAGGATGGACAAAGGCTGGTTGGGCTGGTTTGGTCGCGCTGGGCATGCTCGTGCTGTTCGCCGCACCCGTTCCCGTCGCCGCTGCGTGGGCGGCTCGCCGCCTCGGCGCCGATGAGCCGGCCTCGCTGGTGGCCGGCGCGCTGACCGCGGCGAGTGCGGCGCTCGGGTCGATCGACAGTTGGTGGTCGGCGGGCATCTACCTGTACCCCTCGATCGTGGCCGGGTGCGCCATCGTCGGAGGCTTCGGGCTCGTCCGTTCAGGACGGCGGATCGGGCTCGTGATTGCGGTGGTCGGCCTTGCCGTCGGGCTGGGCCTTACCGAGGGCGTGCTGGTCGTGCTCCTCGCGCCGGCCGTGGTCGCCGCGATGGGCGGCCGATCGAGGGCCGGGTCGCTGGCCCGCCTCCGTTCGACGTGGGGGCCACCGCGGCGGTGGGCGTGGTTCGCGCTGCCGATCGTCGGCGCCCTGGTGGTCCGGGCCTCGGCGGCGGCGCCCATAGAGCAGTACCCCCGGAGCCCGTTCCTCTCGCTGGCCGGCTTCGCCCCCGTGTTCCTGTTCCGGGGGTTCGTGCCGTCGCTGGTCGGGCTCACGGCCGGTCGGGTCGACGTCCTCGGGCAGGTGATCGGCCGCCCAATCGCGAAACGCAGC
>CAYYEE010000726.1:0-2224 GCA_964470775.1 uncultured Planctomycetota bacterium
CGCTGTCGGGTCAAGGGTTAGTCTGGCTGGAAGCCGGGGAGTCCGCCGGTTGCCGGAGAAACGGGAAGCGCGCCGGAAGCAGAATACCCGCTCGACAGGCCATACTTCTGCATAAGCCTGGTCAAGGGGTCGTCCCCGCTGGCTCCATATCCGCCCCCTCCGGTCACGCGTCCTTCCATCAGCGCGTGACGTTTCAGGCGGTTCCACACATACGTTGGCAACAGCGCGCGGACGTTGAGCATGTTCTGCTCGATCGTCGCCGGCACCTGGCCGTCCGGAAAATACTTCCCGGCGACTCTGATGTAGTTGTCCAGCTTCATGGCGAGCTCGTCGATCGCCTTCCCGCTGACCTTCCCGTCGTAGCCCTTGATGAGCTTGATCGTGTCGCCGACTTCGCGCTCGGCAATGGACAGTTCCCGGAACTGACTGGTCCCGGTAGCCAATCCGTATCCACCTCTAACGGCGGCTTGAGGAAGGATGGAGCGGGCTGCGAGCTCTCCGACACCGCCGGCTGCGCGCTTCACTCCTCCCCAGGCAAGGCCTAGATTCACGCCGCCTTTTGTGGCCTCTCTTCCCATCGCAGCCGCCACGTTCCGATTTAAGGCCCCGGCTGTGGCTTGCCTAGTCCCGCTACGCACAGCCTGAAGTGCGCCTTTAGTGCCGAGCCGCATACCAGTCGCAGACGCTCCGCGCAAGCCTACCGCTCCCGCGCGCCCTGCCAGTCCGGCCAAACGTGCTCCGCGCCCGGCAGTCACCAACCCGCGCCCAATCCACCCGACCGCAGGGATGAACGTGGCGGCTGTGAGCCCGAGGTTCACCCAGTCGCCGACGCTTAATTCTCCGGCCCGGCCCTGGAAAATCTTCTTCGTATCGTTGTAGGCACTCGGGATGCCGGTCAGCGTGTCGAACCAATCCATCGCCGTGCGACTGGTCGTTCCGGACGCGTTCTGGATTTGGCTCCGCATGACCTTCCGGGCGTCCTCCCACTCCGTAGCTCCGCCGAGAGCCGACTTCGCCGCCGCGTTCCCACCGGACAGGATGTTGAGCCGCTCCTCTTCCCACTGCTCGAACAGCGCGTCGCGGTCGTCGTCGGGCATCGCCAGAAACCGCCCTCGGCTCGCGGCCTGCAGCTCCCCGATCATCGCCAGCCTGGCCTGGTCGTGGGCTGCCAGCCGGAAAAGCTGGTCCTTGCTCGTAATCGGATTCAACGCGCCGGAGGCGTGCAGGGTCTGGAACTTCGCCTGCGCCACGGGATCGGACACCAGCTTGGTGGCCAGCTCCCGGACGCCGTCGCTGGCGCCCGGCTGCCCTGCGGCCGCAACAACCTGCGCGAGCGCCCGCTGCGCGGACCCAAGGTCGTTCGGATGGGTATCCGGAAACAAATCCGCGGCGGCCTGGGCCACAAGGTCCTCGTTCGGCTTCAGCTCTGACGCCTCGTTCACAAAATACCCTATGACCTGCACGGTATCGGCATTCATCCGCCCGGCCGGCGACGAGAGATTCGTCTTCCTGAGCAAATCAATCGCCTCTCCCTCGTTGAACGTCTCCCCGGCGATGAACTGGTCGCTGATCTTCGGCACAGTAGGGCGCAGGTTCTTCGCCTGGATCTGGCCGTTGATGTTGTGTATGATCTCCATGCCTTCCGGACCGAGCGCGGCAAGGCCGTCCCCATACTCTTTTACTACGTCTGCAAGCAGATTGATGTGCTTGTCATAGTTCAGCGGGTCTATGGCCGCCGCTACGGACGCCCGCATGAAGGCCGCCTTGCCCTCCTGCCCGCGCATGGTCAGCTCGATCTGCTTCAACTGCATTCCCTGCATCCGGGTCTGGAGGTCGACCTGCTGGGACCTCAGTGCGTTTTCAAACGCCTGCTGGCGGTCCTTGGATTCGAGCTCGACCATCTTCAAATGGGTGTCTAGGCTTGCCGCAAGCCTGGCGAAGGCGTTATGCTCGCGCTGCTGGGACATGGCGCGCTCGCCCTGGGCGTACTGTAGCTGGAACTGGCGGTCCTGCTGCTGGTTTTGCCTGGACGCCTCGCCCTGCTGCATGATAAACTGCATCATGTTCTGGTTCCGGGACTGCCGCTGCTCCTCGAGGAAATCGTTGCGCTGGCGGTACTGCCCAGCCATGTTCGACGCGGCGAAGAGCGCCGGAGCCGCCCCGGTGGAAATCAAGCTGTTGAATGGGTCGCTCATGGTAGTCTCCTACGTCTTCGGATTGCTGC
>CAYYEE010000727.1:0-2218 GCA_964470775.1 uncultured Planctomycetota bacterium
GGGGCGCCGGGGGCGGGAAAGGGGGGGGAGGCGCGGGCCAAGGCTCTGGGGGGGGAGGCGGGCACGCAGGTGACGGTCTCCACGCGCGGCCCTGGGGGCGAGGCGCGGCAGGCGACGATGACGCGCGCGCTGGCGCCGCAAGCGCCAGCCAAGCCGAAGATCGTCAAGGCGCCCACGCCGACGGAGAAGATGATGTGGGACATGGCGACGCACGCGGCGCGGCGGATGCTGAAAGAGCCGGAGAGCGCTCGCTTCCCCCAACCGGGCGTGGAAGGGACGGAGATCCAGCTTGGGGAGACGCGCTGCGTGGTGACGGGCTACGTGGATTCGGTGGTCCCGGGCGGGGGCCGGGCGGTGAGCCGTTTCCGGTGCGCGCTGCGCAAGAGGCCGGGCAAGGAGATGTGGGGCGTGGAGTCGGTGGAGTTCCTGGATTGAGGCGGCTGGCGCCTTGGGTTCTCCGGACGCCTGAAGCGCGAGAGGTGAAATGGACACGTCTGGCGGCCCGTCAAAGGCCTTGCGTCTATTCCGGCGGCGTGTGGCGATCCCGCTGTTGGCGGTCTTCCGCCGCATGTCCTCGTCGCGGGCTGGCTTGGCGCTGGCCGCGGCGCTGGCGGCGGGAACGGCGTGGGCGCAAGGGGGCGTGAGCGGCCTGGCGCCTGAGGGCGAGGCGTGGGGCCGAAGCGAGCAGGGGCGGCGGGAGGCTGTGGCGGCGTTCGGGGGCAGCGAGGGCTCGGAGGCGGCGGTGGAGCTGGGCCTGGACTGGCTGGCGCGGCATCAGAGCCGCGACGGGCGGTGGAGCGGGAGCGGGTATGGCGCGATGTGCCAGGGGCCGTCGTGCCAGGCGGAGCGGAACACCTATGACGTGGCGCTGACGGGTCTGGCGTTGCTGGCGTTTCAGGGCGCGGGGTATCACCATGTCAGCGGCAAGCATTCGGAGGCGGCGCGCGCGGGCATGGGGTGGATGGTGGCGCGGCAGAAGGGGGACGGCTCGTTCCACGAGCAGACCTATGAGCATGCGATCGCCACGTTCGCGCTGGCTGACGCGTATGCTCTGACGGGCGACCGCGCGCTGCGGGGACCGCTGGAGCGGGCGGTGAACTACTCGGTGGCCGGGCAGGACCTGGCCAAGGGGGGCTGGCGCTACACGTTTCGGTCGGACAGCGACACGTCGGTGACGGGGTGGCAGACGCTGGCTCTGGCCACGGCGCGACGGGCGGGGGTGGAGACGCCGGCGGCGTGCCTGGCGCGGCTGAGGCGCTTTCTCGATTCCGTGACCGCGCCTTCGGGGCAGGCGGGGTACACCAACCCTGGCGATCCGACGAGCCGGACAACGGCGATCGCGATCATTTGCCGGCTGATGATGGGCGCGCCGGTGGACGACCCGGTGATCAAGAAGGGCGTGCCGTTTGTGCTGGAGCACGCGCCGAAGGATCCGAGCCGGCCGGACTATTACCACGCGTACTACGGAAGTCTGGCGATGTTCCAGGTGGGGGGGGCGGCGTGGCGGGAGTGGAACGCGCCTGTGCGCGAGGCGCTGATCCGCGGCCAGGAGCGGGAGGGGTGCCGGCGGGGGAGCTGGCCGCCGACATCGCAGTACGCGCGCCAGGCGGGGCGCATCTATTCCACGGCGCTGGCGACGATGGCGCTGGAGGTGTACTATCGCAACGCGCCGGTGGCGTCGAGCGGGCAGTGGGAGGGGCGCCCGGTGAAGGGGGCCGTGGCGCCGGGCCGCGAGCCGGAGCGCGAGGGGCTGGCCGAGGCGGTGGCGAAGCTGTCGTCGGCGGTTGAGCGCGAGCGGCAGGAGGGGGTGGAGCGGGTGGTGGCGCTGGCGACGGCGGGCGCGGCCAGGGACCTTGAGCCGCACGTGGATGCGCTGATCAAGGGTCTGGGCAGCAAGGACGATTATGTGGCGTCGCGGCTGGCCGTGGCGCTGGGACGGATGAAGGAGCGAAAGGCGTTGGGGGCGTTGATTGATCTGGCGGCGAGGGGAGCTCCGGCGCCGCGGGACGCGGCGTTCGAGGCGCTGAGGCTGATTTCGGGCCAGGAATTGGGGCCAGCGCCGGACGCGGACGAGGCGCGGACGCGGGAGGCTTTGGAGCGATGGAGGGCTTGGTGGGCGCGGCAAGGCGGCAAGTGAGCTGGCTGGCGATGCTGGCGCTGGCCGGGGCGCGGCCTGGGCCGGCGCCGGCGGAGTTCGGCGATGGCGCGGAGGAGCGGA
>CAYYEE010000728.1:0-2211 GCA_964470775.1 uncultured Planctomycetota bacterium
GGGGGGCGTTTCGGAGAGGACGGGGACGCGGCGGCCGGCGAGTTCGCGCAGGAAAGCGGCGTTGGGCGCGACGGGGACGGATGTGACGACAAAGGCGGGCTTGTCGCTGGCGAGAAGGCTGTCGAGGTTGTCGAAGGTGGCGACGCCCCACTTGCGGCGGAGCGCTTCGGCCTTGGCGGCGTCGCGGACCAGGGCGCCGGCGACGCGGAAGCGGCCGGGCAATGCGGCGGCGATGCGGAAGTAGAACTCGGCGCGCCAGCCCGCGCCGCCGATGATGGAGAAGTTGATCATGTGGGGCTCCTTGGAGAAGAGATGGGAGTGATGGGAAGAATGGGAGTTATGGGAGAACGGCTTCTTCAGAGGGCGCGGCCGTCGCGGCCGCCGCCGGAGCCGCTGTAGGGCATGCCGGGATCCCAGTTGGGCTTGGGCGGGGGAATGAACGCGTCGACGGGGAAGGTGACTTTGCACTGATGGCGGCTGGAGATGTAGGCGCCTTCGCAGATCTCGAGCGCGAGGAGCGAACTGTCGGGAATGGCGTAGTCGGGCTGGCCGGCGACGACCATGTCGGCCATGCGTTCGAGGTGCAGGCGGTGGCCGGCGACGGGGAGGGGGGCGGGGGTGATGAGCTCGCCGGCGGGGTGGCTCGCGTTTTGGATGCGGTAGCCTTTGTCCCATCCCCAGAACTCGATTGTCCCCGCGTCGCCGATGATGCGGAACAGCGTGCTCTTGCCGGGCGCGTTGACGAGTACGTCGTCGCCGGTGTGCATGACGACGCGGACGCCGGACACGGTCTGGGCATAGGTGACGGCGGTGGTCTCGACCTGCATGCCGTCGCGATAGGTGCGCGTGCTGGCTTCGCAGGCGGCCATGACCCAGGCCATGGGCTCGGCGCCGGTGAGGGTGACGAAGAGGTTGAGCCAGTGGATGCCGGCGTTGATGATGTCCCACTTGGCGCACTGAATCTCCATGAGCTTTAGCTGGCCGATGTCGCCGCGACGGACGCGGGAGATGACCTCGAGGGAGGTCTCGCGCGCGAGGAGGCCGTGGGGCACGGCCATGGGGAGGCGCTTGGCCTTGATGGCTTGGAGCAGGCGGCGGCCCGAGGCGGCGGTGTGGCCGAGGGGCTTTTCCACAAGGATGCCCTTGAGGGGCAGCTTGAGCGCGTCGAGGGTGATCGGCTCGTGCGAGGGCGGCCATGTGCTGACGCAGACGACGTCCGTGGGGCACTGGGCGAACATGGCTTCGTGCGACGGGAAGGTCTTGATGCCGGGGTACTTCTGTTCGAGTTGGGCGCAGACCTCGGGCCGCACGTCCGCGGCGGCGAGGAGCTTGAAACGCGGCGACGCGGCGAGCGCCTTCATGCTGAGGTTGCCGCCGCTGCCACCGCCGACGACGCTGGCGGTCAAGACTTGGTTCATGGGGTCTTCCTTTCTCTACACGGTTTCGTTTCGCCAGATGGTGAAATCCAGGGGCAGGAGGGCGTTGAGAAACGCGGCGCCGGTGGGAAGAGGGGCGACCGCTTCGGGGCTGCACGGGCCGAAGAGGAAGCGCGTCATGTCGCGCCGGGGCAGTTCGAGGCAAGGCGAGGCGCAGGTTGATTCGACGTGGAACCCCTCTTTGTCGAAGACAAGGGCGGCCGTTTCGTCCGTTTCGGCGATCTTGAGGCCGATGGACCTGGGTTTGGAGAGGTCGAGCGCCTGGAAGCGGCGAGTGATTTGGTTGCGGAATCCGCGCAACGTGGCGGCGAGATCGAGGAGGCGTAACATGCGGAGGGGGCGGATGGTGAACCCGGCGGAGAAAGAGGTGAAGAGGGGGTTGGCCGGGTGAGCCCAGGGGGAGGGCACGGCCACGTCGCCTTGGGCCAGGTCTGACAGCAGATGGGCGATGAGGGCGTGGAGGCCGCCGTTGGAGCCGCCGAACTCGGTGACGGCGATGCTGTTGGGCTGGCTCTGGGCGACGAGGTAGGCCGCGACGCCGGAGCGGCTTTCGGCCACCCAATAGTCGCGGCCCTGGCGCGAGAGGAGGCGGCGGTAATGATCGTGGCTGCGCAGGACGCGGCGGGGCTCGGCGTCGTGAATGGCCGCGACGGCGGGCTGGTCGCTGGGGTCATAGCGGCGGATGGCGAAACCCGGCGGCGGCTGGGCCTGGGCCGAGGCGCGGGGGGTGAAGGTATAAACCCATTCGCGGCCGGCGGTCTCCCATCCATAGCGG
>CAYYEE010000729.1:0-2207 GCA_964470775.1 uncultured Planctomycetota bacterium
CAGCGCGGGGAGGACGTGACGCCCAGCAACGCCCACGGCTTGCCTGGGGCACGGCTCCACACGCGCCACGCCTGGGGGGTTGGGGCTGGGGCTGGTTCCCAACGCAGTTGGACCTTGCCGTCCTGGCGCGTGGCCGTGAGGCCAGAGGGCCCAACGGGGAAGACAGTGGAGCCGCTGGTCTGGAGGGCGCTCTCGACAATGAGCGAGTTGGGTGTCACCTCGCGCAGGACGACGCGGGCGAAGCGGCCATCGGGGAGTCGGAGGAACAGGAGGCTGTTCAGGGGAAGGGGAATCTCCGCCGTGGTGTAGCCGGTGGCGGGGGCCACGGGCCAGGCCTCGGGGCCGCCGGAGACCAGCCGGGCGCCGCCGCGCGACGCAGCGCGGGCCAGGACGCGGCTTGGACCGTCGCGGAAGAATGTGATGTGGTTGGCCTCGGGGCTGGCGCGTCCTTCAATGACGTTGAAGCGGCAGGCCACGCCGTCAAGGCTGGCGTCGCACAGGAGCAGGCCGGGCGGGCCGGCGAACAGGGGGACCTCGGTGATGCTGGTGTCGCCGAGCGAGGCGCCGTGAGCGGAGACGCCATAGTGGCGGAAGGACCCCTCGGCCGCCGAGCGATCGAGAAAGTACGGGTGGAGCGTGGATTGGAGCCTTTGCCAGGGGCCGCCGGGGTCGCGGACCCACACTTCATAGCGCTCGGCCGCGGGGACCGCCTCCCAGACAAGGCGCGCGCAGCCGGGTTCCCACGTGGCGGAAACGCCGCTGGGACCTTCGGGAAAGACGGGGGCGCCGTTGATCTGGGTGACGATTTCGAGGAGGGGCTGGCCGCTGGGCGGAGCCAGGACTTGGGCCTTGGCGCAGGCGCCGTCGGCGGCGCGCAAGAAGAAACAGGCGCCGGGCGCCAGGCCGCTGAGGCGCCGGGTGTAGCCGGCCGGCGGCGCCCGGTGGAGAGACGAGAGCCACGCCGCGCCCGCGGGCGCCAGCCCGTGCGGCGACTCGATCGTCAGCCCGCCGGCGTCGCGGCCCACCAGGCGCAGGCCCAAGGGGGCGAGCTCCTTGTCAGGCGCGGGGGCGGAGAGGTCCAGAACTTGGCGGCGAAGCGCGGACGGGGGCTGAAGAGAGGCGAGGTAGAAGGACCCGGTCCAGAGGCGGGGGGTGGAGGCGGCCAAGGAGAGGCGCGCGGTGGCGTAGCCCTGGCGCTGGAAGCGCAGCGAACAAACGCCTCCGTGAGGCGATAGGAGGCGGAAGCCGCCGTCCGGGCCTGTGCGCGCGGCGGGGCCGGAGGGTTCGAGGGTGACCAGGACATCGGGCAAGGGGAGGTTGGCGTCCTGACGCCAGATCTCGCCCATGAGCAGCACGGGGCCCGCGTAAGCGGGGCCTGGCGCGCGGCTGTGGCGGCTGAACACCAGGGCCAGGACGCCGGCGCCGAGCAACAACGAGCCCGCGCCAGCCACCAGGAATCCGGCGCGGCGTCCGCGGCGGCCGTCCTTTCGGGCGGCGCGCAGTTCGTTGAGGGCGGCGGGCGCCTCTCCGCGTTGCACGGCCTCCAAGTCCTGTTCCACTTCGCGCATGGTCGCGTAGCGGCTGGCAGGGCTCTTGGCCATCATCTTCAGAAGCACGGCTTCCAGACCTTCGGGAGCGTCGGGGCGAAACTGGCGCAGGGGTGGCGGAGGCGAGCTGAGGTGCTGGCGGATGACCTCGCAGGCGCTGGCGCCCTTGTAGGGGGGCGCGCCTGTGATGAGGTGGAAGAGGGTGGCGCCCAGCGCGTAGATGTCGGAGCGGGGGGTGGCGCTGTCCTGGCTGGCTTGTTCGGGGGAGGCGTAGGCGGGGGTGCCGACCAGTCCGGGCGCGTCGGCGGCGCCGGCGGTGATCTGCTGGGCGATGCCAAGGTCGGCGATCTTGACGGCGCCGTCCACGTGGAGAAGGAGGTTGGAGGGTTTGACGTCTCTGTGGACCACGCCCGCGTCGTGGGCGTATTGGAGGCCGCGGGCGGCCTGGATGCCGGTCTCGACGGCGCGGGGGATGTCCATGGGGCCCTGGCGCGCGAGCCGCTGGGCCGCGGAGCGGCCTTCGACGTATTCCATGACAAGGTAGTGGCGGCCTCGGTCCTGGCCGTGGCCGAGCACGCGGATGATATTGGGGTGGTTGAGGCGGGAGGCGGTCTGGGCTTCCTGGGTGAAGCGCTGGACGCTCTCTTTGTCCTGGCCCAG
>CAYYEE010000730.1:0-2203 GCA_964470775.1 uncultured Planctomycetota bacterium
TCGGCAGTTCAGACTCGGCCGCAGGCCGGACCCCCTCTTTGAACGGGGCGTTGTCGCTCCACTTGCCCCCCCCTTTGCCGTTGGTCTGCGCCGGCGCGTCGAGCTTGCGCTGGGCCAGCAGGTCCGCGCGCAACAACGCGTCCATGCCATACGCGAACTTGAACGCGCCCATGAGGCCCCAGCCGTAACCAGGAGGATTGCCCTTGGCCGCGTCGTCGGGGTAATTCTTCAGCAAAGGCCACGCCGCGATGTAAGCGAGCTTGCCGCCGTGGACGCGGGCCTCCAGAATACGCGCCAGGGTGGCGCGGTCGCCGGTAATCTGGTACTTGAGAGCGTCCATCATGACCGAGCCGGCGCCGCCCGCGGCCATGCCGTCGTCGTCGCGGCCGAATTCGAGGGCGGTCTGGTGGCCGGCGCCGCGCGCGACCCGGCGCGCGAGCCACTCGGCCGCGTAGCGCTTGTCCCCGGTAAACAAGGCGTAGCGGACGTAACCGTACTCGCCGCGATGATCGGGATAGCCGTAGCTCATCATGCGGTCGTGGAGCTCGGCGGCCATGCGCCAGTGGTCATAGGCCCAGAACTGCCAATAGAGGTCGCCCATGAGGCGGAAGGGAGAGCTCATCTGGCGGAAATCGCCTCGGCCGCAGAGCTGGCCGCGCGGAACATAGCCCAACATACTTAACGCAGCCTCGCGCATCACATCCAGCGCGCGCTCGCGTCCGGTCAGGTGGTAGTACATCAGAATGTCGTCGTACACCGTGTGATGAAGAACCGTGGAGCCGGTCCAGTGCTGGCCCGCGTGGCGATGCTGGGCGCCTACGATGTTCACGTCGTCAGCCGGGTACACCGCGTCAAAGCGCGGCGGCTGGTTCACGGAGTAGTGGCATGTGTCCACGTCCATGAGATGGCTGGTGCGGGCCTCGGGGAAGCGAAAGTATCTGCGGTCCGCGGTGCGGACGTATTGCAGCCACATGGAGATGGTCGTGCAGTCGCCAGTGGTCTCGTTGTTGAGCCAGTAGCGGTAATTCGACCACTGTTTCTTCTCGCGGTCCCAGCGCGAGTGCAGGTCGCCCCAGTTCATGCAGCCGTAGACGCCGGTGTCCGCGGGCTGGCGCTCGATGCCGAGAAACAGGTTCTCCAGCCCTTTCTCGTCGCCGGCGAAGTTCTTGGGGTCATAGGGATGCAGCCGCCAGAGCGCGTTCGAGGCGAGAACAGCCGAAGGCTCGGCCGCGAGGAGCAACGGCTCGGCCGCGCGGCGCGCCCAGGTCGCGAGCTCTTGAGGAGCCGGCGGCTGCGCGTGGAACCGCAAAGAAACGCGGTGCGTCTTGGCCACGCCAACGGCTGTGGCGCCGAAGTAGGCGTACTCGTCCTTGGCCACGCCCAGGTCCAGCGGCGGCGCTTCGGCCGGCCAGAACTGGAGGTCAACGCCCGCCTCGTCCACGCGCAGTCCGGCCGGGTGCTGCTGCCAGAAGTCGTGGACGAAGAAGCTGGCGCTGGCTGGTTGACCAACAGCGCAGGCCCATCCGGGCCAGCGGCCTTCGCGCTTCTCCGCGCCGAGAAGATGCGTCTTGTCGTCTACCTGCCGCACAGACCACGGCAGCGCGCTCTTGGCCGCTTCGCCAGCGGCGGCGCAAGGGGCCAGCGCCGCCGTGACGCCCCGCAACGGCAACCGCAGCCCAAAGCCGTTGATCGTGTACTGCTTGGGGTCTTCTTTCCACACAAAGGTGTGTTCGACCGCTACGTCCGCGCGGCCGGCGTGAAAGGCGAAGCGCAGCGCGCACTCGTTGAGCGGCTCGCCCGCCGGACCCCCATAGGCCCCGCGCACGCGCGCCACGACGCGCAGAGGACCGGCTTCATCCAATGCGGTTTGCAGGTCAGGCGAAGCGGAGGTGAGCGCGGTGAAGGACTTCTGAGTCGTGTCGCGCGGGGCGAGGTTCATGTACGCTTCAACCGCCCCGCCGGCGGCCAGGGCATCCTGGCCGCTGACCAGCAGCCGGCGCAGGAACCGGCCGCCCTTGCGGGCAAAGACAGCGACAAGGACGCCCGTGTCTACGCGGAGTTCGTCCGCCGTCTCGATGACGCGCACGGGCGTCTTGGGCGCTGGCGCGGGGGTCTTGGCCTGGACAAGGCAGCACGGCTTGCCCTGGCCGTTCTCGGAGTCGGCCTGGATGTCCACGAGGAGCCAGCGCACAAAGCGCTTGTC
>CAYYEE010000731.1:0-2196 GCA_964470775.1 uncultured Planctomycetota bacterium
CCTTGCTGGCCGAGACCAACCTGTCGATCGGCGAGATCGCCGGACAGTGCGGTTTCACGCGCGAAAGCCATCTGGCGTTTCTCTTCCGCAAACGCTTCAACATGACCATGAGCGCCTACCGCGCCGCCGCCCGCAACACGGGGCTCATTTGAAGAGCCGGTAGCGGTTGGGCGCGATGGCGTGCCCGTTGTGAACGTAGTCGCTCTCGGTGTAGTTGCAGATAATCTCGGCGCCGTTGGAGAAAGCGGTGCGGAACACGCCGGGCGCAAGCTGCTCGTGCTGCTCCATGAATTCGAACTGCAGGTCGGCCAGCTCGTCGAATGCGTCGCAGCCCTTTTTGACAACGCCGGCTGCCTGCTTGAGTTCCTCGTCGGTGGCGCACGCCAGATCAATCTCGCCCATCCAGTTTTTCTTGTCGGTCTTGAACTTGGAGTAGACGTAGAAGGAGGGCCGCCCGTTGAACTCGACGAGCTTGGTCTGGGTGAAGAGGTCTTTGGCCGGGGCGTTGACCGTTTCGGTGAAGGGGTTGCTGAGGATGATGCCGTTGTAGACGAGCTGCCAGATCGGAATCAGGCGGTCGTGCATCGCGTTGTGCTTGCCGGCGAGGCCGCCGAAGTAGACGTAGAGCACGTAGTCGAGATTGCCGCATGCGTAGTCGAAGGCACCCTCTGAGGATACCCCGCCGATATGGTCTTTGCAGGCGGCGAGAATGCGGTCGAACCACACCGCGCTCTCTTTGGGCGTGCATGGGTGGTTGGGATCGAAGCAGCGCGGCGGCTGCAGAATGGTGATGACGTCGATGTAGTGCAGGCCGCGGAAGCCGAGATCGGCCACCTTGCGGATGTCCTGCGGGTAGAAGCGTTCAAAGACGCGTTGCGGACAGAGCGCGTACATCTGGCCGCCGCTCCAGACGGCGTTTGAGAAGGGCGTGCCGTCCTCGCGCTTGGCCGGCAGGTCCCAGTCCCAGACGTCGGCCACGCTGTAGCCGTCGGAGCTGTTGGTGTGGCCGACGATCAGATAGCCCATGCGATGCGCCTTGCGGATCAACCGACGCAGCTTCTCTTCGCCGCCCAGCGCTTCCTCGACCGGAAAGATCTGCGGCCAACGGCCGTCGTGGCCCTTTTGGTTCCACCCGACCAGACAGAGCTGCGCGCGCTTGACGCCGGCCTTCTTGAAGGCGTCCAGGATGTCGCCCACGCGGTCGAAGGTGACCGCGACCTTCATCGGCGGCTCGGTGGCGAGGCTCTGCTCCAGCACCGGGCTGGGCGCGGGCTTCCAGCCCTGACGGATGCGGATCTCGGGACTGCGCGCCGCGTAGGCAAGTTCCGGCTGCTCTTTGATGCGCGCCTTGATCGGCTTGCAGACCTCGCGCACGAGCTGGAAATTGCGGTAGGCGCGCGCCATGCCGGCATAGTCCGCGTCACGCCCTTCGAGCAGGTGGTAGTGAATGACGATGTCGTCCGGCGGCACAAAGCCGGCCACGTGAAAGCGCGGCGCGATCGTGTACACACCGTCCTTGGCGCGCACGTGCAGGTCGTATTCGAAACGCATCGTGGCGACAATGCCGACGAACGTCGCGCGCGGGTTCTTCATGCCGAAGATCGGCATGTAGTTGCGTCCGTAGAAGGTGCTCGGCCCGCCGACCATGCAGGCGGCATTCTGCAGGCGGAAGGTGCCGAGATAACCGTCGGGCGTGACGTAGTAGCCGTCCTCGCCGACCTTGGCCGCGGCGAATTCCGGCAGCACCGAGACCCACTCCACGCCCTGCGGAAGCTGGCTGCGTTTGACGATCACCGTCACCACGCCCTTGGCGTCGGGCGTGGCGGACACCGTCTTCTTCTCCTCATGCTTGTCCGCGTACGTGTAGGTCAGTTCCACCTGCGCCGCCATCAGGCCGCACACGCAACCCCCGGCAATCATCAAAGACAATACTCGCATCATCATCGTTCTCCTCATCTTCATCGGTTTCTCAGTAGTCAAAAAACGGCACGCGCTCGATGTTCTCAAAACGCGACTCGGAGTCGTTGCCGGTCGCGGTCCGGTAGGTTCCGAACCCGGTGCCCTTGGCGTGCGCTCCCGACCAGGCGAACAGCGGCTGGGTTTCGGGATCGGCGCCCTCCTGCCAGAAGACATTGCGGTTGCAGTCCGCTTCGTTCAGCCGCGGGTTGAAGAACCAGATCATCCTGTCCGCGGAGT
>CAYYEE010000732.1:0-2195 GCA_964470775.1 uncultured Planctomycetota bacterium
CCATCGGCCGCGCCGGCCAGCTCCTCGTCATCGCCGGCTTCACTCTCATGCTCACCGGCCTCAGCGGCCTGCGCGACACCCCGGCCGGCCTCTGGCTCTGGAACGGCCCCCTCGCCTGGATCAACGACCTCGGCGAATCCCGCGTCGTCAGCTCCATGCTTCTCGCAGGCTTCATCCTCTTCGCCGCAGGCGAAGGCCTGGCCGCCCCCATGGAGTTCCTCGGCGCCTTCGGCAACGTCATCAGCTTCACCCGTCTGGCCCTTGTCGGCGTCTCCAAAGGCGCCGTGGCCGTCGCCGTCAACGCGGTCATCCTCCCCCAGCTCGCCGGCCGCCCCCTCGCCCTCAAAATCACCCTCGTCGCCGGCCTCGTCCTCTGCCACTTCATCCTCATCCTCATGGCCGTCCTCAGTTGCGGCATCCAGGCCGTCCGTCTCCATTTCTGCGAAACGTTCATGAAGTTTTTCCAGGGTCACGGCGTCAAGTTCACGCCTTTCGGCCTGAAGCGCGTCTACACGCGCGCCTGACCCCCAGTTCCCCTGATAAGGAGGAAAACAGCCGTGAAACCCGCCCGCGCCATCGCCGTTACCCTCGCCGCACTGCTCGTCCTTTGCGCCGTCGCCGCCCCAGCCCTGGCCGCCGAAGCCGCCACCGCCCCCGAAGCCGCCAAGACCGCCGCCGCCTCTCCGGCCGACGCCTACAAACTCGGCATCTACGCCATCGGCGTCACCCTCATCATGGCCGCCGGCGCCTTTGGCACGGCCATGGCCCAGAAGAGCATCGGCGCGGCCGTGGTCGGCGCCGTGGCCGAAGACCGCAAAACCCTTGGCGCCGGCCTCATCCTCCTCGCCCTCCCCGAAACCATCCTCTTCATCTGCGCCGGCTTCGCCTACCTCCTCTTGGGCAAACTCGGCTAACCCCGCGGAGACCCGCCCATGGCGCTCGAGCTGCTCGTCCAAAAAATCCGCAAAGACGCCGACCGAGAGGTCCAGGCCATCCTGGCCGAAGCCGAGACCAAAGCTTCGGCCATCGAAGCCAAGACCCGCGCCCGCGCCGAAGCCATCTACAAGCGCGAGCTCCAGGCCCTCCGCCTTGCTCTCGACTACGCCGCCCGCCAGGAAGTCTCCCAGCGCGAAATCGAGATCCGCGCCACCCTGCTCCAGGAGCGCGAAAACCTCCTCGATCAAGTCCGCGCCAAGTGGACCGCCTGGCTCCACAACCTCACCCCCGGCGAAGAAACACAGATCCTTCAAGGCCTCATGGCCAAAGGCCGCGCCTGCGTCGGCCAAGGCGTCATCCACTGCTCCCCCCGCGCCAGCCAGATCCTCGGCCCCCAGCCCGGCTTCAGCGTCAAACCCGACGCCGGCGCCCCCCCCGGTCTCCAGCTCACCTCCGCCGACGGACACATCACCGCCGACCTGTTCTTCCCCTCCCTCATCGAAGAGTTCTGGCCCCGCCACAGACCCGCCGCCGCCGCCACCCTCTTCGGCGGCGCACTCACCATCCAAGGCCCGGAGGAAACCAAGTGACGTGGTTCGACGCCACGCGCGAGCGCCACAAATCCGGCCCCATTGAGCCTGGCGTCCTGCGCTCCCTCCAGACCCGCCTTCGCGCCCGCCTGGCCAGCCGCCTCACCGCCCAGGACTGCCAGGCCCTCGCCAGCTCCACCCCCGAACAGATCGCCCACACCCTCAGCGAACGCGCCTACGGACAGGAAGCCCGCGCCCTCGGCGCCGAACAGACCGGCGCCAGCCTCGTCCGCGCCATGATCGGCGCCCGCCTCACCGCCGAAATGCTCAGCCTCCGCGCCATCTGCGCCGCCTGCCCCGCCCTCCTCCCCTGGATCACTGGCTTCACCTGGAAATACGACCTCGCCCGCATCCGCGCCGCCCTCCGCGCCCGCCACGCCCGCGCCGACATCCCCGAAGGCGGCCTCGCCCCCCTCACCAACATTCCCCTCGAAGCCTACCAGCGCCTCGCCCGATGCTCCACCCCCGAAGAAGCCACCCTCGCCCTCAAGCCCTTCCAGGACAGCCCCTTCAAGAGCGCCCTCGCCCGAGCCCTCTCCCCCAATCCCCCCGCTCTCGACGAAATCGAGGTCGCCCTCGTCCATGACTATTGCCGCGAATGCCTCGAACCCATGATCACCGCCAGCCGCGACTGCCCCCCGGCCCAGGAACTCCTCTCCATCCCGATCC
>CAYYEE010000733.1:0-2195 GCA_964470775.1 uncultured Planctomycetota bacterium
GCGCCTCAGCCCGCCAACGGCGGGATCGCAACGTGTCCCCGGAGCAGACGCGACACTCTCAACAGGCTGTTAGCATCCCCCAGCCGCACCGTCCGGCGGGTCAGACGCGCCAGACAGGCCAGACGCGTCTGACTCCTGCGCCCCCTCACTCCTCCCCAGATCGCCGCCGCTCCCCCTTCGCCGCCGATCGCCTCTTCTTCGCCTCCAGCCGCCGCTCGCGCGAGGCGCTGGTCGGCCTGGTCCTGCGCCTCGGCTTGGGCCGCTCCGCCGCCCGAGCCACCGCCTCGCCCAGCCGCCGCAGCGCATCTTCGCGGTTCTTCTCCTGTTCGCGGAACCGCCTCGCCTCGATCACCAGAACCCCATCCCCCGCCACGCGCCCCCGCTCCAGCCGCAACAGCCGCTCCTTCACCTCGCCCGGCAATGACGACGCAGTCACATCAAACCTCAATTGAACCGCCGTGGCCACCTTGTTAACGTTCTGCCCACCCGGGCCCGAGGACCTCACAAAAACAAGTTGCGCCTCGTCCTCGCGAATCGCGATCGTCTTGGTCAACTGGATCATGCCTCACAGAATACACCTCTGCCTCCGGCCGCACAACACCACCCCCCGTCAACCCTCCATGCGGTCTGCTCGGTTCATGGACACGCATTGACACCCCCGCCCCGCCGCCCTATAACGGACTGTAGGAGAATTTCCTATCCCGCCTTGGGAACCACAGAGAAACGCCCATGCCAAACCACTCAAGACTTGCCATCGCGCTCATGACCGCTCTCACGATCACCTGCCCCGCCAGAGCCGACGCCAACTCCCCCGCCGCGGTCCCTGCCGCCGTCGTCGAGAAGCTAGCCCTCGACCAAGCCAAGCCCATCAGCTTCACCCGCGTCGGCGCCAGCGCCCCCCAAAAGGCCCAGACCGCCAGCGCCCCGGCCATCGCCCTGCTCGAAGCCGCCCATGCCGGCGATCGCCGCCTCGTCTTCCGCTCCACCTTCGCGGCCGACCCCGACCTCAAGAACTGGAACTACATCCTCTACCTCGACCTGGACAACAACCCAGCGACCGGACGCAACAGCCAGGGCGTCGAGGGAACCGACGTCATGCTCATTCTCAGCAACGGCGCCATCACCAGCTCCTGCTTCAACCCCGCGTTCACAAGCGCCAGTTCACAATACGCCGGCGCTCTCATCGGCAACACCCTCTACGCGGCCATCGAGACGCTTCTCACCCCTGTCAACGGCGCCATCCCGTTCCGGGTCTACGCGCTGTCCGAGCGCAAAGGCAGCCGCGCCGCCACCATCCCATGGACCAGCGTCTCCCTGCCCCTCCGCGCAGACCTCAAACCCAAGAACTTCCCTCCTGGCGGCTCGCACGACCTCGGCACGCTGGCCGACTACCGCTATCACGACAGACTCGTCAAACTCGAGAAGCTCTCCGACAAGGGCCTCACCCGCAAACAAGTCCAACCCGCCGAGATCAAAACCTTCCCCCGCCCCTGCCCACAGCCCACCTTCTGCGCCCAACCGCGCAAGAACGCCGCCGCCAAAGCCTTTGCCCCCATTGAAGTCAAACTCCTCGAAGAAGCCGGCGTCGCGCGTCCGAACGCCGCGGTCACATTCGGCGTCCCCTTCCCTCAGGGCGTGCTCTTCAGCCCCGCCAGTCTCCGCATCCTGGACCCCAAAGGCGCTCCAGTCCCAGCCCAGTTCTGCGCCACCGCCTTCTGGCCCGACGACAGCGTCAAGTGGGTCCTCGTTGACTTCACCAGCCCCCTGGCCGCCAACCAGGAAGCTGCGTACACCGTAACCACCGGCGCCGCGCCCAAGGCCGTCCAGACCTCGCCCCTGGCCGCCACCCAGACCGGCGACGCCATCACCGTCGTCACGGGGCCCCTCAAGGTCCAGATCAACCGCAAGCGCTTCAACCTTTTCGAAGCCGTCTGGCTCGACCGCAACCGCGATGGCCGCTTCGACGACGCTGAACGCGTCGCCGCCTCCGCAGCCGAAGGCGTGCGCATGAAGGACGAAAACGGCAAGGTGTTTGGCGCGTCCTTCGCCCCGCCCGACAGCGTCCGCATCGAAGAGAGCGGCTCCGAGAAGATCGTCATCCGAGTCTCCGGCCCCTACGCAGCCCAAGACGGCTCCAAGCTCATGGACTACATCACCCGCCTCACCTTCCGCAAGAATTCCCCGCGCGTCACGGT
>CAYYEE010000734.1:0-2182 GCA_964470775.1 uncultured Planctomycetota bacterium
AAACTCCAGGCAGTGTTTCAGAAATAGCAAAGCTATTTCTGAAACACTACACTAGCCCAGCTCCCCCAAGTCCACGATGTGCAGCGACGGCACGAACCCGTCCGTCTCGCCAAGGTACAGCTTGCCCTTGTAGCAGCACGACGCGTGGAAATAGCAGCGCGGGTAGGAGTCGTTCACGCGGCCGAAGTCCGTGAACTTGCCTCGGTCCGTCCGCCGTGGATCGAACCGCACCAAGCGCATGTGCGGGTAGTCCGCTCCGATCCAGATCATCCCGTGCTCGTCCTCGTCAATGGACGTCACCCGCCCGCCCTTCGCCACCTGGCCGATCAACTCGAACTCCTCTTCCTCCTCGTGGAACCGGAAGAACAGCGAGTTGGCCACCACGCCCATATAAATCTCCCCTCGCGACGTCACGATCCACTCGTCAATCCCCTGGTTGCCCGCCACCTTCGCCCCCACATCCTTCAGGATCACCTTGTTCAGATAGTTCAGTCGTTCCTCCTCAGGATCGAACCGCAGCAGCTTCAGGGAGTTCTCCGCCTTGTCGATCCACCCGCCGTAGCACACCCCCCGCGGCGTCACCACCATGTTGTGATGCGCGAAGTCCGAAATGTGGCCGAAGTCCTTGATCGCGCCCTTCCTCACGTCTACGTAGAAGAAGTGGTTGTCCGGCAGCGTGTGGCCGAACGCCCGGTCGCGCGCCGTGTCCACGATCATGCTCTGCACGTACAACATCCCCGGCAACATGCCCAGGTCTTCCGCGCGGCCGCTGTCGGGCCAATACCGCACAATCTTCCCCCCCGCCGCGTCCGTCGCCCGGTTCCAACCCTCCAAGTGCGGCAGACAGAACTCGCCGTACTTCACGTCCGGATACCCCTGCGCGCGCTTGCGGAACAGCATCGACTCCGGCAGTTCCTTGCCCAGGTAGTTCAGCGTCACCGGGATGCCGTCCCACGTGAAGTGGTTCGCCTCGCCCATCAGCAAGCTGCCGTCGCTCAGCGCACCCAGCGCGTTGTGAATCTTGGCGCAGTAGCCGCGCCCCTTGATCCACGGGAACAGCTCCGGCCCCAGCTCGATGCGGTCCGCGGCCACGTCATACCACGCCAGGATATTCGCCCCGCCCGTCAACCCCAGGTAGATGCGCTCCCCCACCCGCTCCATTGACGTAATCGCGATCGCCAGCCGGTCTTTGACAAACAGTTCACGCGCGCGCACGGTCAGCTCCTTGACACACATCTCCACAATATCCCACGCCGCCGCGCAGCATAGCAGACCCAACCTCGGAAGGCCAAGCCGCCGGCCACCGCCAGCGGAGCGCGGGCGTCTCGCCGGCGCCGTCCATCCCGCCCCGCCGCGTCCCTGCCTTCCTTGTCGCCCTCCCGGCGATTGCGCCCGTCCCTCCCTCCAAGTAAACTGAATCACCGCACAGACACCGGCCCCGCGCCGCTTTCCACCCGTTTTCCCAAGGACTCCCCGTGATCGCCATCGTTGACTACCGCGCCGGCAACCTCACCAGCGTGCTCCGCGCGGTCAACCACATCGGCTTCCAGGCCGAGATCACCGACTCGCCCGGCGCCATCCGCGCCGCCGACCGCGTCATCTTTCCCGGCGTGGGCGCCGCCGGCGAGACCATGGCCAACCTCCGCCGCCTGGGCCTCGACCAGGTCCTGCGCCGCGATGTCTACGAAGCCGGCAAGCCCATACTCGGCATCTGCATCGGCGTGCAGATCATCTTCGAGGCCAGCGAAGAGGACAACGCCGCCTGCCTGGGCCTGCTGCCCGGCCGCGTGGTCCGCTTCCCCGCCTCCGGCCTCAAGGTCCCCCAGATCGGCTGGAACCGCGTCCGCTTCACGCGGCCCCACCCGATCTTCGAAGGCATCCCCAGTGGCGCCGAGTTCTACTTCGTCAACTCCTATCATCCCCAGCCCGCCAGCGCCGACCTCGTCCTGGCCACGGCGGAGTATGGCGTCGAGTTCGCCGCCGTGGTCGGACGCCGCAACCTCGTGGCCACCCAGTTCCACCTGGAAAAAAGCGGCCCCATGGGCTTGCGGATGCTGGCCAACTTCTGCGGGTGGAATGGCTTATGCTGACCAAACGCATCATCCCCTGCCTCGACGTGCGCGCCTGCAAAGTCACCAAGGGCGTCAAGTTTCAGGGCAACGTGGCCATCGGCGACCCGGTC
>CAYYEE010000735.1:0-2177 GCA_964470775.1 uncultured Planctomycetota bacterium
GACCGCTTGGTGGCCGAAGGCGAAGACGCGGTCTGCTGGGACGACTTCAACGACTACTACAGCCCGCGCGTCAAGCGCAGCAATATCGCCCACCTCGTCGAAAGCCGCAAGATTCGCCTGTACGAAGGCGACATCTGCGACGAGAAGCTCGGCGCTGAAATCTTCGCCAAAGAAGAGATCACCGCCATCGTCCACCTCGCCGCCCGCGCCGGCGTGCGGCACTCGCTCGAAGCTCCGCTCCTTTACGAGCGCGTCAACTGTTTCGGCACCACGCACCTCCTCGAACTCGCCCGCAAAAGCGGCGTCAAGAAGTTCGTCTTCGGCTCCACCAGCTCCGCCTACGGCAAAACCGAGCGCCTCCCCTTCCGCGAAGACGACCCCGCCGACGCCCAAGTCTCCCCCTACGCCGCGAGCAAGCGCGCCGCGGAAATCCTCTGCCGCACGTGGCACGAAATCTACGGCCTCTCCATCATGTGCTGCCGGTTCTTCACCGTCTACGGCCCGCGCGGCAGGCCCGACATGGCCGTCTACCTCTTCACCGACGCCATGGTCCACGACCGGCCCATCAACATGTTCGGCGACGGCACCACCCGGCGCGACTACACCTACGTCGACGACATCGTCCAAGGCCTCGTGGGCGCGCTGCGGGCCGAGTACAAGTACGAGATCGTCAACCTGGCCGAGTCGCGCACCGTGGAACTGCGCTATCTCATTGACCTAATCGCCAAAGCCACGGGCAAGACCCCCAAGATCAACCAGATGCCCCTGCACCCTGGCGACATGATCGCCACGTTCGCGGACATCTCCAAGGCCAGACGCCTCCTCGGCTACAACCCCAGTTTCCCCATCGAAGAAGGCATCCCCCGCTTCTACGCCTGGTACCGCAGAACTATCCTCGGCCAACCCTAGAGGCCCGTTTGAAAGGCGCCCCGTCGACGCGGTGTCTTTTTCAACGGGCCACTAAGGCAAAGGGGGCCTCGGACCAGCGCCGCCGGCTCTGGATGGCGCCAGGGACAAGGCCGGGTACAATCACCTCGGTTCGCCGCGGAGCGCCGGTTTTCTCCAGATGACTGGGACGCGGTCTCGCTTTCACGCGACGCAGGTCTGATCCGGAGACTGAGCAATGACGAAGCCGGTTGGGCTCATCATGGTGGACGTGCCTGAAGCGGTGTTGGGCATGACGCGGTTCGTCATGGACCACTGCGGCATCGCGGTGGAGCCGCTGCCCGCGCGGCGTCTGCGCGACAAAGGGGGGCTAGACCGTTTTGGCGCGGTCTTGTTCCCGGGCGGCGGGAGCGAGCTGTACAGGCGGGACTTGGGCGATGATGGGATCGCGAACTTGAAACGGTTCATTCAGAAGGGCGGGGGGTATGTGGGCATCTGCGCGGGGTGCATCTTCGCCTTTGAGACGGGGTTGCTGACGGGCTCCATGTTCCGTATGCCCGGCATGGGCGTGCACATCCTGCAACACCGCGCCGCGCACGACATTTTCCGCGGCTACCCCGGACGCAGCGGCCCTTTCATGCTTCGCGTCCATGGCCCTCTCATGGAGGTAGCCAAGCCCACGCGCGCCTTGGCCTACTATGACCAGGACAAGCGCTACGCGGCCGTGGCGGTTCGGACCTTGGGCAAGGGGCGCGTGGTGGGCTTCAGCGTGCACCCTGAGGGCGGTCTGGCCTGGGGCGGGGGCAACTACAACCCCTATTTCTACTTTGACGGCAAGGTCCACAAGACCTGCCGGATGTTGCGCAACGCGTTGAACTGGGTGAGGCGGGCGCCGGTGAAGTGACGGCCCGCGCGGAGAAAAGCAAACCGGCCCCCTTCTTGAAGGCGGGGGCCGGTTGGGGCCGTTGCACAGGACTGATACGGCACATATGCCCTATGGCGGAAAGCCGCAAGCCGCCCAACAGCCTGTTGAAAATGTCGCGTCTGTTCCGGGGAAACGTTGCGATCCCGCCGTTGGCGGGCTGAGGCGCCATGCCCCCGCCGACGCGGTGTCTTTTTCAACGGGCCGCTAGAACCGCTTGTGCTCGTCGTTGACCTTCTTGATGAATTCAACGATCAGGTCGTCGCCGGTCTTGAACTGGGCGGGGTGGCCGTTGGCGCAGGTGATGTGCGCGCCGTCTTCGGCTTTCCAGTGGGTGTCGCCGCACACCGCGCACTTCTCCGGCAGGCTG
>CAYYEE010000736.1:0-2170 GCA_964470775.1 uncultured Planctomycetota bacterium
GCCCGCCGCCTGGGCGTGCCCGCGGCACAGCGCCCTGGCGACCTGATGGAGGTGTGGCGGCTCATCGAGGCCGAACAACCCCGCGTCGTTGTCGAGATCGGCAGCCTGCGCGGAGGATGGCTCTACACCGTGGCGCCAGCCGTGCCCAGGCCGGCCACGCTCATCGGCATTGACCCCACGCCCAACGCGGGCCGGCAGAAGGTGGGCGCGGAGCTGGCGCGCGAGGGCTACGCCGTGCAGTGGATCCAGGCCGACAGCCACAAGACCGAGACGCTGGCCAAGCTCAAGGCGCTGCTCTGCGGCGCGCCGGTGGACGTGTTGCACATTGACGGCGACCACAGCCTGGCCGGTGTGGCGGCCGACTGGGACATGTACGCGCCTCTGGTGAGGCCGGGCGGGCTGGTCCTGTTGCACGACGCGGCCAACCCCACGGAGCCCGTGCCCGCGGCCGTGGCGGAGTTGAAGAAGCGCACGGGCGTGGCCGAGTGGCGCCACGTCGAGGACCGCGCCAACGGCGGCCTGGTCCTGGGCGTGGCCGTGGCGAGAATGGGAGGATGAGATGACGAGAAATCAGCACGTTGTTGTGTCTCTTGTCGTGATCTTTGGGACATGGCTTGGCCTCTCGCTGCTCGCGTTCAGCCTACTTGGCTGCGCGGCCGGCCCATCAGCACGGGGCGGCCGTGCCGGGTGGGAACACGAGAAGACGACGAAGCCCGACGGCAGCGTCACCGAGCGCAGCCGAAGCGAGGCCGTGGGGCCGGAGATCACCGGCGACCTGAAGAATCTGACGTTGCCGCCTGTGCAGGCGGGTCCAGCTCCATCCCCGGCCCCGGCGCCTGCGGCTGTGCCCTCGACGCCCCCGCCTGTCCCCACGCCCGCCGCGTCCGTGGGCCAGACATTTGTGTCGTGGTTCCAGGAGCAGACCGGCGGGAGGAGCGCCTTGGCGCTGGGCATCATCGGCGGGTTGCTGGCCGCGGCCGGGTTTGTCCTGTTCGGCCGGCTGGGCTGGCCTACGTCCGCGGGCATGATCGTGGGCGGCCTTGTCATCGCCGCCGCGGGCCAGGTGTTCGAGGCCTACCCCTGGGCCCCGCTCGTGGGCCTGGCCGTGCTGTTCCTGGGCCTGTGCGCCGGCCTGTGGACTGCGCGCCATACGCTAGCCCGCATCGTGATGGGCATCGAGGACACCGACCCTGTCATCGGCCGCGCGGCCAAGGCCAACGTGAAGCAGCGCGAGGACCTGGTAACAAAAGCGGAGGTTGCGCTTCTGAAGCGCAACCTCCGAAAGCGAGGCATCCTGCCGGGCAAGGCGTGAACGCATCCGCCACGCGCGGAAGGCGTACTTGGGCCGTCCCTCGGGGCGGCCCTTGCCGTCATTTGCCCGGCGCCCACAGCGTCTTGCCAGCGGCGTCGGTGACAACCGCCTCGCCATTGTCCAGGGAAATCCTGACAGACTTCTTGCTCTTGAGGTCTGCCAAGGTGACGCCGAACCAGCCCGACCTTTCGTCCTCGCCCAGCGTGATCTGGCGCTTGCCAGTGCTGTCAAAGACCATGATGTGCGGACACGTCTTGGTTTTGGCCAAGTTGACCTTATCCGCCGAGTCCAACTGCCATGAGGACATGATAATCCGCGGGCGCCCCTTGTCGTCAGTCAGCACAAGTTCTTTGGTTTCCACCCGGCTAAACTTGCCGCCGTCAGCGCCGATGTCCTTCCACGGTTGCTTGGCCGACGTGCGCGGCCCCTGTTGCGCGAACGACACCAGCCCAGCCGTCAGAACCGACGCGATGACCGCCACAAACGCCGTTCTCATGTCTCGCTCCTAACTGTCACAGCTTCCCCGCTGCTGGAATACTACCACGCTGGCGCGGCATTGTCCAGGGCGTTTCCGGCCATTTTGCCAGCACCCGCCATGCCCCATCCATACGGCTCGATACACTATCGGTGGGTTATGCATAGTCTATCGCTCGCGACGCAGCGCAGGCCGCGAAGGAAGCGAATTGATTGTAGTAAGCTTGTCACAATGGACTCTCTGTCAACAAGTTGCGTCGCCTTGCTCCCCAGAAATCGCCCCGCCGCGCGCGATACCCTATCGGTGGGATATCGGCCTCAGACTTTTTTGACGTACCAGGACCAGGACCAGGACCAGGACCAGGACCAATCACCAATAACCAA
>CAYYEE010000737.1:0-2168 GCA_964470775.1 uncultured Planctomycetota bacterium
CTGGATGTCGACGTTGGAGTCCGCGTGCGAGCCACCGTTGAGGATGTTCATCATGGGCACGGGCAGCACGTGGCCGTTCGTGCCGCCGATATAGCGGTAGAGCGGAATATCCAGCGCCGCGGCCGAAGCCTTGGCCACGGCCAGGCTGACGCCCAGAATGGCGTTCGCGCCCAGGTTGCCCTTGTTCTCCGTCCCGTCCAGATCGATCATCGCCTTGTCGACCGCGCGCTGATCCAGGGCATCCATACCCTCCAGCTCTGGGCAGATCACTTCATTGACGCTGCGAACAGCCTTCAACACGCCCTTGCCCAGATAACGCGCCTTGTCGCCGTCGCGAAGCTCCACTGCCTCGTGCTCGCCCGTCGAAGCGCCCGACGGAACCGCCGCCCGGCCCATAGCCCCGCACTCTAGGGTCACGTCCACCTCAATTGTTGGGTTGCCACGGGAGTCCAGAATCTCACGCCCCTTGATCTCTGCAATTGTGGTCATCGTCCAGTCCCGCCTTTCAGTCTCGCCAAAGCTTGCTTCGCCGAGCCGTCTCCCGCAACACCCAAGTAATCCTGGGGTTAGGCAGCTCAACCGCGAATCCACTAAACGCGACATATTATATCATAAAAACCCTGAACTTTCCAGCAAAAAAAGAACATAACCCCTTGCCCCAACTTGTCTTTGGCCTCATATCCCCAAGAAACATTCGGTAGCGGCCCGCGGCGCCCAGGCGCCACAACCCATAGGCGTGCCCCACCGCTCCAGCCGTTCCCTTCGCACATCTTGTGGCGCCCACGTGCCAAACAACGCAACCCGCAGCACTTCCGCCCCGTCACTACACAACCTGTAGCGTTTACCCACAACCATCGTCCCTTGCGCCGCCGTCGGCCGCGCACAACCCGACTTTGTCACTTGACAGCCCTTGCCCCTCCGCCTATAGTCATGCCTGCGCTGGCGCCGCAAGGGATCACAGGCCGGTCTTCTCCGCGCCCCATAGCGAGTCGCGCGATGCCACTGCGGCGCCCCAGTCATGCCCCACGCCTTGCCGGAGTCTTCCCCGCATGAAGATCGCCCTTGCGCAGATCAACCCGACCATCGCCGACTTTGACGGCAACACAAAGCGCATCCTCGACCGCGCCCAGCAGGCCAAGGACGCCGGCGCGCGCCTCGCCGTGTTTCCCGAAATGTGCGTCCTCGGCTATCCTGCCCGCGACCTGGTCGAAAAGCGCTCCATCATCGCCGCCAATCTCGACGCCCTCCAGGCCGTCGCCGCGCGCGCCCCCCTCCCCATGCTCGTCGGCTTCCTCGGCCGCAACGAAACCGGCCACGGCCGCCGCGTTCACAACTCCGCCGCCTTCATCGCCGATGGCGCCGTACGCGCCGTCGTCCACAAGCGCCTCCTCCCCACCTACGACGTCTTCGACGAAGATCGCTACTTCGAACCGGGCCCCCCCTCCAAGCCCGTGGTCCTTGACGGCCGCCGACTCGGCGTCACCATCTGCGAAGACGCCTGGGCGCCCGTCGAGAAGCGCCACCCCTTCGACCCCGTCGCCGACCTCTGCGCCCAAGGCGTGGACGCGATCATTAACCTCTCCGCCTCCCCCTTCAGCGCAGGCAAACGCCAAGTCAAACTCGACCTGTTCAGCGGCCACGCCAAGCGCCACGCCAAGCCCCTGCTCATGTGCAACCAGGTCGGCGGCAACGACGAGCTCATCTTCGATGGCGGCAGCATGGTCTTTGACGCCCAGGGCCGGCTGGTCGCCGAGTCGCCTTGCTTCGAAGAAGACCTCCTCATCGTAGACCTCGACCGCCTGCCCCAACCCATCCAGCCCGCGACCATGACCGACCCCGAGGCCGTCTACCACGCTCTCGTGCTCGGCATCCGCGACTACCTGCGCAAGTGCGGATTCAGCAAAGCCGTGCTCGGCCTCAGCGGCGGCATTGATTCCGCCCTTGTCGCCGCGCTCGCCGCCCACGCCCTTGGGCCCGAAAACGTCCTCGGCGTCTCCATGCCTTCCCGCTTCAGCTCCCAGCACTCACGCGACGACGCCCGCGCCGTGGCCGCCAACCTGGGCATCGGCTACCGGGTCATCCCCATCGAGCCCGCCCACAAAGTCCTGCTCGAAATGCTCGCCCCCGCCTTCGAAGGCCGCCAGCCCGACACCACCGAGGAGAACATC
>CAYYEE010000738.1:0-2167 GCA_964470775.1 uncultured Planctomycetota bacterium
GCTGGCGTGGACGTCGAAGATGTCGGCCAGTTCGGGGGCGTCGCCAAAGCGGGAAGCGGCGTTGGCGCTCAGCTTCTCGACGCTCTTGCGCGCCTGCTCGATGGCCGCGTCGAGGCGCTCCATCTCCTTTGGGGCCTCATCGGGCATGATGAACTTGCGATGGATTCGGGAGCCTTCGCGCGCCAGCACGAAGGCTTCTCCGATGGCGATGCCTGGGGAGACGCCCGAACCCTTTCTCACGAGCATCTAGCGTGTTTCCTTGGCGTGAGGCGCGGCCGCGGTCAGGGGCGTCTCGGGACTGGCGAGGTACTCAGACAAGCGCTGAACGGCTTCCTCCGCGTCGTCCCCGTCAGCCCTAAGGCGAACCTTGCTGCCCGGCACGGCGCCGAGGGTCAGCATTTCCAGGACGCTCTTGCCGTCCACATCGCGGGTTTCGCATACCACCCGCACTTTGCTGCTGAATTTGCGCGCCATCTCGGCGAAGTCTCTGGCGACGCGAAGGTGAAGGCCGAGCTTGCTGCCAATAACGATTTGCATCTCGGAACGCATAAGAGACTGCTCCCCAGCGAACATCTTCGGCTTGCCAAATGGCTGCGCGGGTGAGGTGCTTGACGAAAAGGCCCAACGGACGGTCGTTTTTCCAAAGACCTAGAGACGCTCGTCCGCCTCCTTCATCAGTTCTACGAGCTCGGAGCAGTCCTTGGCGTTGATGAGAAAGCGTCGAAAGTCGTTGTCCGAGGTCAGAGCGGAGACTTTTTTGAGGGTCTTGAGGTGGGGTTCGACGCAATCCGGCGGCGAGACGAGCATGAACACGATGTAGACCGGGCCGCCGTCCAAGGCATTGAACTCTATGCCTTTGCTGGAGCGGGCGAAGACGCCGATGATTCGCGAAGCGCAGGGGTGTTTGACGTGAGGGACGCCAACGCCCCGGCCGATGCCTGTGCTGCCGATTTCTTCGCGCCGAACCAGAGCCGCGAGCAGGTCGCCAGACTGGGCTTGTGACACCAGTTTTGCCTTCACCAGCGTGGACACCATTTCCTCAATGGCGTCCTTTTTGGTGGCTGCCTTCAGCTCTGGCACGATGGTCTCGCGCGTGAAAATGTCGGCAAGCTTCATGGCTTGGTCTCCTCACGCTTCTCGGTCTCGGCCGCAGCCTCGCCCATGCTGACCTTGTGACGGCGGTCCTTGACCTTCTCTTTGAACCGGCTCATCTGGTGCTCGACCTTGTCCACGACCAGGTCGAGCGCCTTGGCGAAGCTCTCGGCGCGGGATTCGGCGACGACGTTTTTGTTGCGGGGGATGCTCATCACGATTTCCACGACGCAGTCAGCAGCGTCTTTCCAGATCGTGATGCTGACGCGCTGGACGTTCTGGGCCAAGCGGCTGAGATGCGCGACCTTCTGAGTGGCCACTTCGCGGAAGCCGTCGCTAACGGTGACGTGACGGCCGGAAATTTGAATGTCCATGTGTCGTCGGCTCTCCTACCTTTTCCAAGCAACCAGCGCGGGAACATTCGAGCCCCCGCTCCCGCTCGATGTCTGGGCCCTGGCGGGCTCATAAGCTTACTTTCCGCATAAGTTAACAGAATCCGGGTGTCATGTCAAATAGGGGGCGGGAGAGGTATTTGCGCGGGGTGAATGTGGCGCGCTGTCCGCCTTAGCAGCCTGTTGAAAATGTCGCGTCTGTTCTGGGGACACGTTGCGATCCCGCCGTTAAACTGTGCAATAAATAGGGGGTGTGCGCGCAATAATGTAGGCGCACGGTGGGAAGAAATGCAAGGTCAGGCGAGGCCGGAGACGAAGCGGAAGCGGGGGTGGTGTGGCGCTGGACGGTAGGCGCACGGTCGTTCGCGCTTGGCCCAGCCAACGGCCTGGTCCGCAAGCAGCCGCTTGAGACCAACTATCAGCAAAGACTTTTGCCTTACGCTCAGCCCCAATACCCCAGCCCGCCAGCCAGGAAATGTTGCCCGCACAAACCCATCGAGCCGTTCGGGCTGGCCTCCCCATCCCAACTGCCCAGCCAGATACGCTATCAGTTCGTCCTGCGTCCACCCGCTCCGCCGGCGCGCGGGCTGGACTGCCCCCCCTGCCTGCCGCACCAGGCGCGCCACCTCGTCAATCACCCGCGCCATGTCCGCCCGCGACAGGCCGCGGGTAGAGCGCACGGA
>CAYYEE010000739.1:0-2164 GCA_964470775.1 uncultured Planctomycetota bacterium
CCTCGCACGACAGCATCACCAGCGGCGCGCCCGCCCTCCCGCGCGCCAACCGCCGCGCGTCGTCCACGCTGAACTGCACAGGCCTCCCCGCGAACTCCATGGAGTGAAACGCCGTCACATTCCCGTGGCCGATCATCAGCGCCAACGCCCCAGCCCCGCCCAGCTCCCGGCCGAACCGCTCCGCCTGTCCCGTCGGCCACCCGCACAGCGCGTGGCGCCCGTCCCCGCTCATCACCCGCGGCCTCAGCCAGCCCGGCGCCGCATTCAGCAGCGCCAGCGACAGCAGCCCCGTCGCCACCCCGTCCATCCACGCCTCATACCCCGGCGACCCAGCCCACACCAGCGCGTCCAGGTCCTCCACCCGCGGCGCCGCGTCCTCCCACTCCGCAATCTTGCGAACCGCCGCCGCCACGTCTCCCGCCGTCCGCGCCGGAATGCGCCCCACGGCAAAACGCGGCCAATCCCCCCCCGGCGCCCCCCACGCCGCGTCCGACAGATACTCCGCCCGCTGATCCCTGCGCCAGCGATACAGCGCCCGCCGGGTCGAAGCCACCCGCCAAGCCGCCTCGCCCCCCTCCGCCCTCTCCGCCCCCGCCAGCAGCACATACCCCGCTCCCCGGCCCCCCAACGCCGCCACGGCCTCCGCCGGCGGATCAGTCGAGATGACAACATCCATCCCCTGCCGCGCCCGCCGCTCCGCCAAAGGCCGCAACGCCTCCGCCAGCCCCGGCCGCGTCACCGCCAGCCACAGCGGACGCCCCGCCTCCTCCGCGCCAGCCCAGCCCCCCAGAGCCGCCAGCGCCATCCACGCCGCCAAAGCCGCTCTCACAGCCGCGCAAAGCCTCCCCTCTGCGCCGCCTCGCTCGCGGCCAGCCCCACGCGCAGCGTCCCCGCGTCCCACGCCAGCCGCTCCCCCGCGTCCAGCCTCCCCTCCACCGCCGCCAGAAAATCCCGGCACGACCCCTCCACCCCCCACTCGTTCACGAACGACTCGATCTTCCCCTCGCCCCCGTCGTCCCACACCACGTCGCTCTCTTCCTGCCCCTGCCGCGACAACACCGTCACCGACCCCGCCGCGCCGTTCAGCGTAATGGCCCGCGGCAGGCCGTTCCCGCTCGCCCCCAGGTACCACTGCACGCAGCTCGTCGCGCCCGTCTCGTGCCCCATCACCAGCGTCCCCCCCGCCAGCCCCTCGCACCCCGGCCGCTCAGGGTCAGGCCGGCTCTCGTCATTCGCCGACACCCACTTCACCTCGCCCAGAAACCGGCGGTAGTACTCGATGTGGTGATAGTGAAACGCCGCGAACACCGGCCCCCGCATCTCCGGCCGCATATACCACGCCCCCCCCACGCTCTCCCCGTAAAAAGCCACCCGCGACGCCGCGCTCGCCAGCCGCCCCAGCCGCTCCTTGCGCGCCCACAAAAAGCGGAACATCGCCTCGTGCATAATCGTGTTCCCCGTCATCAGCGCCCGCCCCGCGCGCCGCGCCGCCCTCTCCAGCTCCGCCAGCTCCCCCGCGCTCACGCAAAGCGGATACTCCACCAGAACATGCTTCCCCTCACCCAGCGCCTCCAGCGCCAGCCCCGCGTGCAGCGCGTTCGGCGCGCACACAACCACCGCGTCCACCAGCGGCCACAAGTCCGCCGTCCGGCCGCAGAACCTCGCCCCATGCCGCTCAACCAAAGCCCGCGCCCGCTCCGCCGAGCGGCTATGAATCGCCGCCACCTCCGCCCCCAGCGCCGCAAACGCATCCGCGCGCTGCCCCGCCATCCCCCCGCTCCCGATCACACCCACCCGAATCATCTCGCCGCGCCTCCTCGCGTCCACCGTTGCCGTCTTCCGTCCTCTCGCCAGAACGCGCACGCCTCGCCCGTCCGCCGCTCCCCGCCGTCGCCGTTTCCCCCTCTTGCCGTTTCTTCGTGCTCTTCGTGCCCTTCGTGGTCCCCGTCCGCCGTTCCCCCTCCCAGCCGTTTCTTCGTGTCCCTTCGTGTCCTTCGTGGTCCTCCCCGTCCCGCCGTTCCCCGCCGTTGCCGTTTCCCTCATCCGCCTTTTCTTCGTGTCCCTTCGTGTCCTTCGTGGTTCTCCCCGTCCCGCCGTTCCCCCTTCCCTGCCGTTTCTTCGTGTCCCTTCGTGTCCTTCGTGGTCCTCCCCGTCCCGCCGTTCC
>CAYYEE010000740.1:0-2152 GCA_964470775.1 uncultured Planctomycetota bacterium
CGCCAGCCGCGCCTCGCGCCAGCGCCCCGGACAGCGCCACACAGCAATCTCGCCGCGCAACCCCATCTTCCTGAGCGGCGTCTCCTGAGCGCCGGGGCGCTGGCGCGCATGGCGGGCGATGAACGCCCCCACGCTGCCCTCCGCCGCCTCGGCCAGCGACACCGGCGGCGCATCCGGGCCGTCCATGCCCAGGTCGCGGCGCAGATGCGCCAGAGCGCGGCGCTCCGCATCGGGCAGCGCGGCCAGCCGGAATGTCACGTCCACGCCCGCCTTCCGCAGCGCCGCGTAGAGCCGCTGCTGACCCGGCTGCAAGCCGTCCATGCGCGCGTGGACCTCCAGCCCGCCGCGCAGCCACGCCGGCGCCGGCGCGCCCTGCTCAAGCCGCTGCGCCACCAGCCACTCCCGGTCCGCGCCGTCAAGAAACGGATTATCCCGCCAAGTCCGGAACACCTCCTGCCAGAACCCCTCTACCTTGACGAACGCCACGCGGCCTGGCGCCAGCCCATCCTCCGGCCGCACGCCGTGGCGCTTCAGCTCCAGCAACTCGCGCAACGCCGCC
Organism: uncultured Planctomycetota bacterium; assembly: GCA_964470775.1. GTDB lineage: Bacteria > Planctomycetota > Brocadiia > CAIUPP01 > CAYYEE01 > CAYYEE01. The sequence continues at coordinate 560 of CAYYEE010000740.1, forward strand.
TGAGCCAGCGAAAGCACGCTCTCCTCGTCCGGCTCGCCGCCCGACTTCGCCGCCAGCCACCGCCTCACCAGCGGCGCCAGCCACTTCAGCGCGCGCGCGTCGCGTTCGTCGTCGTCCAGCAGCGGCCGCTCCTCCCCGCCCAGCAGCAGAAACAGCCTCGCCACCAGCCCGGAGTAGGTCGTCTCCCCTTCGTCCAGGAGCAGACAGAACTCCTTCCCGGACGCGGCCTGCTCGGCCGCCTCCCTGGCCCTGCGCTGGTTCATCCCCAACGCCCCCGGCGCCACACGAACCGGCATGATGGAGTCTCCCCTCAAAGCAAGGTCTGATCGTTCGGATCAACGCCCCTGTTATACCACGCCCCACCGACAAAACTCAGCGCCGCCAGAGCCGCGCCGGCAGATTAAATGGACGCCATGGACGAGACAGACGGCAGATGGCGGCGAATCCCCCCAGGGTCCGCCCGTCCCATGCGTCCCTCCAGCCCCCTACTTCTCCTTCAGCGTCTCCTCCACCTTCATGCCGAAGTGCCGCGCTCCGCCCATAAGGTGAACGAGAACCTGATCGCCCGGCTTAAGCGCCGCCACGCTGATGGACTTGCCGCCCGGCGCTGTCAGGCGGATCGTCTCGGCGTTCTGCAGCACCACGCCAATCTCCACGCCCCGCGCCTCGGCGCGCACCAGCATCAACGGCCGGCGCTCCACCTTGCTGCGGCCCACGAACGCCACCCGCGTCTTGCCGTCGTGACGCACCACCAGCGCCTCGTCGCCCGCCTTCAGTTCCGACAGGTACCGCGTCCGCTCGCCCGGCGTCAGCGTGTAAGCGTGCACCGCGCCCGCGTTGACACGAAACGGCCGCGCCGCCACATAGGGGTTGTCCATGGTCTCAGCGTGGACCAGGAACAGCCCCTCCGTGGCGTTGCCCACCAACATGCCCTCCCCAGGGTCCATGTTCGAGCACGTGTCCACGCACACCCGGTCGCCCATGCCCAGCGGCCGCGCCTCCTTCACCGTCGCCGGCTCCAGCGATACCTTCGCCCCGGCGTCATGCGCCATGGTCACAGCGCGGCGGACCTCGGCCGCGCTGTCCGTCTCGATCACCACCCCGTCCACCCCCTTCTCCAGAACCTGAATCGCCGTGCGCGCCTCGTCCGCGCCGCGCACCACCACGAACAACTTCCCTCGCTGCGCGATGAGGTTCTCCAGCGGGATAATCGTCCAGTCCTGCATGCGGAGCACGAGGATCTTGTCGCCCGGCGCCTTGGCCGCGGCCACCTCGTCCGCCTTGCTTTTGATCTCCATCTCGATGACGTCAACGCCCGGCCGCAGGTCACCATCCGGAGCCAGGACCTTCATCACGCCAAGCTCAGCCATGCGCGCCTTGGCGCCCGCCTCCAGGACCACCGCGTCGGCCCCGCTCTCCAGCGCGGCCACGGCCAGGTCCTTGTTCCACGGAGCAATGCGAACCCACGCCTGCTTCATCGCGCGCTGTCCCCAAGAATGGCCAAAGCGTCCTTGACAGACCCTTTCTTGTGGACCACCACGCTGATAGCGCGCACCATCTTCTCCGGGTCTTCGTGCTGAAAGACGTTGCGGC
>CAYYEE010000741.1:0-2139 GCA_964470775.1 uncultured Planctomycetota bacterium
GCGCTGGCCCACGGTCAAGCCCTTGACGCCCGGCCCCAGCGCCGCCACCTCGCCCGAGAACTCGTGGCCAGGAACCACCGGCCTGTCCACCACCACCGAGCCGATGCGGCCGTCGCGGTAGTAATGAATCTCCGATCCGCACACGCCCACGGCGCGCACGCGGATGAGCGCCTCGCCGCTCTTGGGCTTGGGGATGGGCCGCTTCTCGATGCGCAGGTCGTGGATGCCGTGAAGCACGGCGGCTTTCATCAGGGATGTCTTGGGCATAGGCGTCTCCGGGGTCCTTTTCACGGGCGCGCCGCGCTCTCAGCGCCAAAGGCGCAGCCGACGCTTCCCCGCGGGTCTCTCGCGGCGGGAGTCTATACATTAGGGCATGGAAAGCGGCAAGGCAAGGGGCGGGAACGGCCAGCCCGCGCAGCGAGGCCCAGGGGAATAGCGCCGGCCAGGGCGCTCTCGACAGGTTCCCGTGGCTCTTGATACCGGCTTGGCGGAGACCTACAATTCGGCGAAAGGATGGCGCGGCCTGGGCAGGTTGCGCGACATCTGGCGGCGCGTCAGGCGCGGCGGATGGCGGGAAGGCTGTTGTGAGGCGGCTGGGCATGACCAAGAAGTACCCGGTGGGGTCGCGTGTCGTCTTTCGGGACGGCGCGGTCGAGCGGGACCAGACCCCGCAACGCGCCGTGGAGCGCGTGTGCAAGGCGCTGCGCGCCAGCCAGACCCGCCTCGTCCAGAGCCGCGGCACAGCGCGCCGTTTGGCCAGGGGCGCAACCGCGTCTCTTGGCTCAACGCACAAGATTTTCAGAACTTGGCCACGATCAGCGCGATGCCCCCGATGGCCGCGCCAAACGCCAGCGGCCCCAAGACGCGATGGATGCGCTCGCGCCAGAAGACGAAGCTGGCCGCCTGCACCAGCAGCATCACGCTGATCGTCGTGGCGGGAAAGACGATGACGCCGCCCAGGTCGCGGATGGCCCAGGGCCGCAGGCCGGAGCCGACGGCGCTGACCGCGGCCGCCAGAAGACCGCAGAGTATCTCCTTGCGCCCCGACCGCACCTTGGGGAAGCGCAGCAGGGGCAGCGACGCCAGGCCGGCCAGCGCAAAGACCAGTGTGAGAAAGAAGACGCGCGACTTGTCGTCGGGCAGGCAGTCCTTGGTGGCGCGAAGACAGACCTCCCATCCGCCCTGGGAGCAGAACGTCACGCACAGCCAGAAGATCCACTTGGGGCGGTCCCATGTGGCCAGCGGGCGTTCGGGGCGGTCCGCGTGTTGACGGGTGAGGAAGATGACCGCCAGCACGATGAGGGCCACGCCCCCCAGGCGCGCGGCAAAGAGAAGCGGCGTCTCCGGCGTCACCTCTCTCCACCAGAAGATGGACGCCAGCGTGCCCACGATCATGGAGCACCGCAGGACGGCCCAGCTCACCCCCAGCGGACCATACACCACAATCTTCAGCGCGGAATAGCCGCCCGCCCAGAAAAACACGGCGGCCACCATGCTCAACGGCCCCGCCGCACGGAACAGGCTGCCCGCCTGGCTCCAGTCCACCGCGCCGGCCGACACCGCCACCATAATCACCCCGCCCCAGATGCGGAACCAGGCGTTGTATCCCGCCGGGTTTACGCCCGCGCTGGCGGCCATGCGGAACACGCAGGCCAGCGCGCTCATGGCCGTGATCGAGAGGATGAGGTAGATCAAAAGGGGGGTCTTGGGGTTCTGGGGCTTGGGAAGAGCCTTGGTATCAGGCAAGTCGAACGGGGAGGACGGGTTTGGCGCGACGGCCCTGGTCTAAGCTTGCCGGTCAGGCCACTTGAAGTGAATGAAAAGCCGCCCCCAGTTTTTGGAGTCGTTGTCAACGCTTCGCGTCACCGCCCGGACCGCGGGCTGCTGGATAAAACGCTGCACCCGCTTCTTGAGCTGGCCGCTGCCTTTTCCGTGGATGATCTGCAGCGTGCGCGCGCGGCAGCGCCGGGCCTGTTCCAGAGCGCCGTTCAGCGCCCGGTCAATGTCCTCCGACCGGTTGAACACGTCGTGAAGGTCGATGCGGATTTCCGAGGCCAAGGCTGGCTCCGCGGTTACTGGGGGAACAGGACGCTGATGCTCTCGCGCGAATGGATGCGGCGGATGGCCTCGCCAAAGAGC
>CAYYEE010000742.1:0-2137 GCA_964470775.1 uncultured Planctomycetota bacterium
TCGCCGGCATGGCCGTCGGCTCTTTCACGATCTGGGCCACCGGCCTCCTCGGCAAAGCCATCTTCCGCCGAGAAGCCATGGGCATGGGCGACGTCAAATTCATGGCCCTGGTCGGCGGCGTCCTCGGCTGGCCCATGACCCTCGTCACCTTCTTCCTGGCCCCCGTCTTCGGTGCCGTCATCGGCCTCATCGTCCTCGTCCGCACCCGCGACCACCACATCCCCTACGGCCCCTTCCTCTCCATCGCCGCCTTTGTCGCCATGCTCTGGGGCGCCGACCTCCTCCGCTTCCTTGGCCTCCCCCTGTGAGCCCCATGCGCTACCAAGCCATCATCTTCGACCTCGACGGAACCCTCATCGACACCCGCCGCGACCTCACCGAAGCCATCAACCACGCCCGCAAGGTCCTCGGCCTCGCCCCCCTCGCCATCGAAAAAGTCGTCAAATGCGTCGGCGACGGCATGACCCTCCTCCTCCGCCGCGTCATGGACGGAGACCACCAGCTCGCCGAAGCCGCCCGCCCCCACTTCATGGACCACTACGGCGCCAACCTTGTCACCCACACCACCCTCTACCCCGGCGTCCAAGAGGGCCTGCGCCGCCTCGCCGACCTCGGCGTCCGCATGGCCGTCCTCACCAACAAACCCGAACGCTTCTCCCGCGCCATCCTCGAACACTTCAAGCTCGCCCCCCTCTTCGTCGGCATCGTTGGCGGCGACACCCACCCCACCCGCAAACCCGACCCCCAAGGCGCCCTCGCGCTTCTCAAACGCATGCGCCTCCAACCCGCCCAAACCCTCATGGCCGGCGACAACCACACCGACCTCATCACCGCCCAGCGCGCCGGCATGGACTCCGTCTACTGCGCCTACGGCTTCGGCCACCACGCCGAAGCCGGCTACACCCACGAAGCCGCCTGCTTCATGGACATCGTGGATATCGTCGCCGACGGCAGCCAACCGCAGCAGCCCCCCACCCTCAACTCACCACATTCCTCGGCCGCCCCTCGATAAACGCCTTCACATTCCCCACCGCCACATCCATCAACCGCGCCCGCGCCGCCTGCGTCCCCCACGCCAGATGCGGCGTAATAAAACAGTTTCGCGCCTTCAGCAGAGGGTTATCCGGCAAAGGCGGCTCCTTGCACAACACATCCAGCCCCGCCCCCGCCAGCCGGCCCGCGTTCAGCGCCTGCGCCAGCGCCCCCTCGTCCACCAGCGGCCCGCGGCTCGTGTTGATCAGGAAGGCCGACGCCTTCATCATCCCTAACCGATGCGCATTCACCAGCCCCTCCGTCTCCGGCGTCAGCGGGCAGTTCAAACTCACCACGTCCGACTCACGGAACAGCGCGTCCAGCCCCACAAAGCGAACCCCCTCCGGCGCGGGATGCGGCGGCGTCCGCGTGTGCGCCACTACCTTCATCCCAAACGCTTGCGCCAAGCGCGCCACCTTCTGCCCAATCCGCCCATACCCCACCACCCCCATCGTCAACCCCGCCAGCTCCACCAGCGGATAATCCCAGTAGCAGAAATCCGGACTCGTCGTCCACTTCCCCTCCGACACCCCCTGCGCATGCGCTCCCACACGGTGACACAACTCCAGCAACAACGCAAACGCCAGTTGCGCCACCGAATCCGTCCCATAGGCCGGCACATTCGTCACCACCACCCCCCTCTCCTTCGCCGCCTTCACATCCACCACGTTATACCCCGTCGCCAGCACCCCGATATACCGCAGCTTCGGCAGCGCCTCTATCCGCCCACGGTCCAGTGGCGCCTTGTTCGTCAGCGCAATCTCCGCGTCCTTCAACCGCTCCACAATCTGCCCCGCCGGCGTCCGATCGTAGATCACGCACTCCCCCAACGCCCTCAGCCCATCCCAACTCAAATCGCCCGGATTCGACGCATAGCCATCCAGAACCACAATCTTCATGTACTGTCTCCCAAGCCCGCCACGAACCCATCCGCCCAACCCCACGGCGCATAGTCTATCCCCTCCCCCTGGCCCAAGGCAAACCCGCCCCACCCCATCCCTCCCCCCTTCCCCGCTCCGTCCAACCCGTCCGCCTGTCCGATCCATCCACATCCCCTTGCCGCCCCCCGAATATATCTGGTATATATGGAGTGTCAACCTTGTGA
>CAYYEE010000743.1:0-2135 GCA_964470775.1 uncultured Planctomycetota bacterium
CCTCGGCCTCAAGGCCACCTTCAACATCGTCGGCGAGATGGCCGAACAGAAGGGTTCCGACTTCGTCCGCTGGCTCCACGACGCCGGCAGCGAAATCGCCTCCCACGGCTACTGGCACGAGATGAACCGCTTCGGCGACTACCCCTACCACGGCCAGTACGGATTTGAGGAGAACCTCGACAGCCTGCGCCGCAGCCGCGAAATCCTCTCCACCATCACCGGCTGCCCCACCCGCGGCGTGCGCATCCCCTACGCTCACGCCAACGAGTTCACGTACCAGGCCATCATTGAAGCCGGCTTCGACTGGTGCAGCCACTGGGGCATCGACGACATGATGGACGCGTCGCAGGGCTTCGGTCCCACGCTGTTCCAGCCCGCCCTCGGCGACACGACCTACAACCTCGTCGAGATTCCCCTCGATACCCAGACCTACGATTGGTCCATCTGGATGGCCGACGAGAACAACGCTTCCTTCATCGAGCGCGTGCGCCGCTACTGCGAAAGCAGGAAGATTTCCTTCAAGCGCACGCCCTCGGGCGGCGTGGACATCTGGATGTCGCGCGTCGAGGAGACCATGCGCCAGGGCGGCGTCTTTTCCCTGCTCTGCCACCCCATCAACCTCGCCGTGCGCGATCCCCGCTGGGGCGACCCCCTCGAAGAGTTCCTCTTCCCCGTGTTCGAGCGCCTGGCCGCCCTCAAGAACGCCGGCGCGATCCTCGTGCCCACTTGTGGCGAAATGGCCGGCTTCTACCGCCAGCGCCAGGCGCGCGTCTGACCTGCCCGGCTTGTCGGACGCGCGGGTATAGCGTGGCTCCGCTGGCCCCTCAGCGCTTAGCCTCCCTCGGCGGCGCCGTGCTGCGGCGCAACACAAGCTGCGGCTCCAGCATCACGGTCTGGAAATCCGTGAACTTCCCCTCCGCCGCGCCCAGCAGCAACTCCACCGCCGCCCTCGCCTCTGAACGGCGCGGCGTCGCCACCGTCGTCAGCGGCGGGTTCGACCGCGCCGCCTCCACGCGGTCGCTCCACCCCGTCACGCTCAAGTCCCGAGGCACATTCATCCCCATTTGCTCCGCCACCTTCAGCGTCGCCATGGCGATCGCGTCCGTCTTGGCCACAATCGCCGTCGGCGGGTCCGGACGTTTCAGGAACTCCGTCACTGGCCCCACCGCCGCTTCAACGTCGTTCGTCTCCACTTCCACCATCAGCGCGGGATCCGGATTCAGCCCCGCCAGCCTCATCGCCGCCAGAAACTCTTGGTACTGCTCGCTCCACCACCTCGCCCCCCCCAGATACCCAATTCGCCGATGGCCCAGATCCAGCAGATGCTTCACAAGCTCGCAGCATCCCCGCAGCTTGTTCACAAACACACTGTGGTGCGGCGGCAACTCGCTGCGCGGGTAATCGCCAAACGACTGCACCACGTAGTGCATCCGCCGCGCGCTCAGCCAGCGCATAAAGGAGATTTCGCAGAAATTGACCAGAATGAACCCCTGCTGCGAAGCTGGGAACCGATCCGCCAGCAGCGCGTCAAATCGCCCCGCGCAATCGCCCAGCATGACGAAGCGCATCTTAATGTCGTGCGCCTCCAGCGCGTCGCTGTAGCCAGCCAGGTACTCATCGTCAAAGGATGACACCGGCGTGGGATCCCTGCGCACGAACGTGATGCAGCGCAGAGAGCCCCCAGCCTCGGACGCAGCCACCGCGCCCGAACTTGGCGCTACAAACGTGCCGCTCCGCAGACGCCGGTAGATCAGCCCCTCCCCCTCCAGCACGTCCAGCGCGGCGCGCAGCGTGTTCAGGCTCACCTTGTGCTGCTTGCACAACTGCAAGTGCGACGGCAGGGGGCTGTGCGCAGCGGCCTTGGAATCGCGCAACCACAGCCGCAGCTCATCCGCCACCCGCCGGCTCAACCCGTTCCCGCGTCCTCTAGCCATGCCGCCCTCCAGTCCGCGCGCCAGCCATCAATCGCTAAAGCACTATATTATGATACAATATATCACATTATGTCTAAAATATCAATACAGTTCTGATGAAGTTGTTCCATGAGCCAAAATTCTAAGAAATTTCTCTTGACAACACACGAAACCATAAATATGATACAGTATATCCTTGGTAAGAAACAAGGAAACCCCAGT
>CAYYEE010000744.1:0-2134 GCA_964470775.1 uncultured Planctomycetota bacterium
TGCTCGTCGTCGTCGCCATCATCGCCATCCTCGCCGCCATGCTCCTGCCCGCCCTCTCCGCCGCGCGCGAAAAAGCCCGCCGCTCCTCCTGCATGACCAACATGAACCAGATGGCCAAAGCCCTCCTCGCCTACTGCGGCGACTACGGCGACTACATCCCCAGTTGGGCCGGCTATGGCGAGCATACCCAAGGCCTCGCCAACGTCCGCCCCGCCGCGCCCGGCAAAGTCACCGACCCCATCTCCAGCCTCTCCATCAGCACCCACGCCATCCAGAACGCCAACGCCGGCTACTGGGGCGGCACGTGGAAGTTCGAAGGCGTCTGGACCCGCCACATTGCCCGAGGCGCCTATGAGAGCGTCCGAACCGCCGCCGTCGGCGACATCCGCACAGGTCCCGTCGGCCTCGGCTATCTCCTCGTCGGCGGCTACCTCTCCGACGGCCGCATCTTCTATTGCCCCTCCGCCTCCAACATGCCCCCCACCTGCGGCAAGAGCCACGACCAAGTCATCAAGTACCCCTCCACTCGCGCCAAGTACAGCCTCACCCAATGGGCCGTGGCCGGCGGCTACAGCGCCAAAGTCCTCACCCACGGCGCCTGGGAAAAGTGTGGTGACGACTCCCCGGCCCAGGGGACCTACAGCTACAGCACCCACGTCCTGGCCCAGTATGTCTACCGCGGACTCCCAGAGCCCGACGAGTACACCAACAAGCCCAGCCGCAACGTGGCCTACACCAAACCCGTGGTCAAAAGCAACACAGGCTGCCCTCCCTTCAAAACCCTCAACGTCCAAGCCAACCGCGCTATAGCCGCCGACTCCTTCTGCCAGCTCTGCCAGAACGGCTTCGCCGACATCAACCGCCCCTACGGCGCCGCCGACGGCATCTTCGCCCATCGCGACGGCTACAACGTCCTCTACGGCGACGGCCACACCGCCTGGTACGGCGACCCCACCCAGCGCCTCATCTGGCAATACACCGCCATCGAATAACTGCCGTCTTTCTTCTCCTATGTCAACGCCTATTCCACCAACAACTGGAACTATGATGCCCGCGCCTGGGACAACGCCCTCATGCAGCAGAACACCGCCGCGGCCATCTGGCATCGGTTCGACATCAGCGTCGGCATAGACGTGGACGCGCCCAACGGGTGGTGAGCCACGCCGTCGCCCCGCTGCTCACAATAGCCTCTATCCTGCGTTCCAAATCGCGCCCCCGCGCGAAGGGGGAATTGGCGTCTTCCGTCCCTTTGGCCCATCATCCTCACAAGGAGCGCCCCCACATGCGTCCCCTCCACGCCCTCGCCCTTGCCGCGGCCCTCGCCCTGCCCGCTCTCCCCGCCGAAGACCTCTCCAAACCCCGCCGCATCACCTGCCCCCTCATCACCCAAGCCCCCACGATAGACGGCGACCTCAGCGACCCCTGCTGGTCACAGGCAAGCGTCGGAGCCAACTTCCTTCTCCGAAAACGCCTGGCCGAAACCGCCAAGGCCCAGACCACCTTTCTCATCGGCCGCGACGCCAAGTTCATCTACTTCGCCGCCGTCTGCGAAGGACAAGACCCGGCCAAACTCTTCGCCGACGCCACAACACCCGATGCCCGCCGCGCCTACAAGGACGACGTCATCGAAATCCTGTTCGACCCCAAACACACGAAAGACGACAGCTACCACCTCATCATCAACTCCAAAGGCGTCATCTGGGACGCCGAAGAACACCGCCTCCCCATGACTCCCCGCATGGACGTCTTTGAGCAGCGCTGGAATAGCGGCGCCCGCGCCGCCGGCGGACGCCAAGGCCAGAACTGGACCCTCGAAGTCGCCATCCCCCTCGCCGCCTTCGGCCCCGACATCCCCCTCCAGCCCGGCGCCGAGTGGGGCTTCCAGGTCGGCCGCGAAAAGTGGGGACCCGCCCGCGCCGAGACAGAGCCCGACACCGAACTCAGCGTCTGGTCGCGCGGCTACGGCGCCTTCAACGAACCCTCCGACTTCGGCGTCCTTATCATCGGCGGACAGAAGACGGTCTGCGAGCGCGTCGCCTCGTGGAAAGAACCGCCCAGCGCCGCCGCCATGCCCGACACCACCAAGGGCGTGCGCCGCACGTACAACTTCACCCGCGCTTTCGCCTTCGGCCCG
>CAYYEE010000745.1:0-2132 GCA_964470775.1 uncultured Planctomycetota bacterium
GCCGCGGGCACGCCCAGGCGGCGGGCCATGTTCAAGCGCGCGTTCAGCCGTTCGGCGCGCGTCTCGGCCTCGATGGGCAGGCCGCGCTGCTCCAGGATCTGCTGCGCCGCGTTCACCACGCGCTGTGGGGCGATCTGGCTGAGGCACTTCGCGTTCTGGCAAGCGCCCCATGCCTGCGTGGCGAAGCACGGCCGGCAGTCCACGCCCGCGCAGAGCACGGTGACGCTGGGAGCGGTTGGGCCGTTGGCCAGCGACGTGGTGGGGCCGTAGATGAGCAGGCTGGGCGTGCGCACGGCCGCGGCCACGTGGCTCAGCCCGCCGTCAATGCCCACCAGCAGCTCCGCGCGCTGGATGATGTCCGCCGCCTCCTCGATGGTGGTCTGGCCCAGAAGGTCCAGGCCATAGCTGGCCGCCCAAGGGGCTGGCTTGACGCCCACAAACACCAGGGGCGGCCGGCGGCCAGGCCCAGCGTTCCATAGGCGGCTGAACTCCTGCCAGTGAGGCCAGCGCCGCTTGCTCCAATGCTCGCCGTCGGTGCAGTCCATGGCCACGGCCACGTAAGCCGGCGGCAGGGCGCGGATGCAGGCGGAGCGCACGACCATGCGGCCCGAAGGCATGGGGCCGTCAAAGCCAACGCGGCGGGCGGGGGCAAAGTTCCTCTCGCTCTCGTGGGGCTGCTGGCCGGTTATGCCCTGCTCCACGCGGCGAACCGCGGGCGGCAGGTCGCTGGCCGCGGGAGGGTGGCGCATAAAGGCCACGCCCGTGGATGTGTTCACGCCTGAAAAGTCCCATCGCCGGTTGGTGTTAGGCCCGGCCCAGCTCTGGGCCGATAGCCAATCGAGCCCGGCTTGCAGCGTGCCGGCTTTGCTGGCCAGGCGCACGCGCTGGCCGCTCTGCGCGGCAATGGCCTTCATCGCGGGAACGGCCATGAGGTGATTGCCCAGGCCCACGCCCAGAGAAAACAGAGCCTGGCCCATGGGGCGGCTGTCGTGAAACCGGCGAAGCGCCTCGTCGAACCGTTCGCCGAACTGTTCGGGCGGAAATTGGACCGAGGCCCAGCCGTTGATCCATTTTGCCCTGGCAACAGGGTCCACCTCTGGCGTCATGGCCAGATCGGCCCAATCCCTGGCCTCGCCAAAGACGCCCAGCCCTGCGTGAAAGCCCTTGCCACACGCCATCACGGGCAGGCCGCGCACAACGCTCTCCGCGCTGACGGTCGAGGTGATAATCACGCTGTGACGCGCATAGCGAAGCAGGCGCGTGTTTAGATGAGGAATGCCGTCGGCTTCGACAAAGCCGCGGACGCCTTCTGGCAATGGGAGGCGCTCGGCGTGAAGCTTGGACAGTTTGAACACGGGGACCAGCCCGGCCTGGCGCACGGCCTGCGCGGCCTTGGCCGCCCAGGTCCTGTAGTCGGGAGCGCCTGGAAGAACGCTCAGCCGGTGGCTGAATTGCTGGTAGATCAGCACGTAGCCGGGCTCCAGGCCGGGGACCGGACCCAGCTTGCCCGCATGTTCCCATTCGCCGGCCATGTAGTCGCGCCAGGCCCGGACGGCGGGGATGAAACGGTTCCAGTCCAACGTTGCCGGCGCCGTGGCCCAGGGCGATGTATCCGGCTCCCCATCGGGCTTCCATGGAACCAAGAGACGGCTGTCATAGTGCCCAAAGTAGCCGAAGTCAACCTGCGCGGGCAAAATGTCGCACTCGTGCATCCATGCGCAAGCGCGGATCCACTCCGCGTTGGTGAACAGCCTTGCCCCTTCCTCCCATCGCAACACGGCGGACAGCGGAACGGCCGAGGCCTCGGCAATCTCGCGCAGTCCCCACATAGGACGGTTGCAATCCAAGTGCTCAAAGCGCACTGTCCATCCACGCGCGATGAGCGCGGCGGCCATCTGCTCGGTCGCCGCCTTGCGGTATGAATCCGGCGCCAGCATGTCGGGACGGTGGAACAGCACGAGGCCGCGGCGCAGGGGGCGGACGCTGGGGAGGATGGCCGGATTGCGGGGTTCTGGGGCTTGGGGCTTGGAAACGGCGATGATGCTGGGGATGGATGGCGTGTGCGCGGCGGAGGCCCGGGGGGCGGGCGCTTGTGCTGTCATGGGCCGCTGGCTCCCGCCCGCTCTTGCCCC
>CAYYEE010000746.1:0-2132 GCA_964470775.1 uncultured Planctomycetota bacterium
GGGGGCGGGTCGAGCAGGGCCAGAAGGCCGCCGCCGTTGGCGACATAGTTGCGCAGCAGGGTTACGGTTTGGGGGGTGAGTTCGGTGGCTGGGGCGGCGATGACGACGACGGAGGCGTCTTTGAGGGTTTCGGCGGTGAGAGCGTCTTGGACAGGGCGGAAGCCGCCTTTGACGAGGGCTTCGCGGGCCTTGCCCATGCCGCGTTCGTCGAGGCCGGGGAGGTCGAGTTCGCCGGCGCCGCGGCTGAAGAGGACCTTGCGGTCGCCGCCGCGGGCGGCTTGGAGGATGGCGGAGACGAGGTTTTGTTCGGAGAGGCGGGGCACCCACCGGAAGCATTGGGCGGTCTCGACGACGAGGAAGCGGTCGCGCTGAATCTGGTATTTGGAGACGCGTTCGGCGTTGGAGCCTTTTTCGAGGAGTTCAAAGGTGATGCGGGGGTTGATGCGGGGGAGGGACTCGAGGAGGCGGAGGGTTTCGCGGGCGATTTCGCCGGGGTCCTGGACAACGAGGACGACGCGGACGGGGCTGGCGAGGCGCTGGAGGGTTGAGATGGTGGCGGGGGAGAGGCTGTGGCTGCGGTTCTCGGAGAGGTCCCACTGGACCTGTGTGGAGAAGGCGAGCATGTTGACGGCGCCGAGGACGGCGATGAGCAGGATGAGTAGCAGGAAGGCGGCGCCGCCTGGGGAGATGTGTTTGCGGAGGAAGGTGATCAGGCCCATTTGCCTTTGACCCAGAGGAGACGGATGGCGATGCGGGTGGCCAGGAGAAAGAAGATGGTGAAGGTGATGAAGAAGGCGAGGTCGTCGAGGCCGACGCGGCCGGCGGCCATGTCGGTGAAATGGATGTAGAGGCTGAGATAGCTGGCGGCGACGCGGCCGTAGGAGGGGAGGTAGTTGGCGGCGGCTTCGGCGACCCAGAAGATGAAGCCGCCGATGAAGGTGGCGAAGGCGGCGATGATCATGTTGCGGGTGAGGGCGCTGATGAAGACGCCGAAGGCGGCGAGGCATGAGCCGAGGAGCAGGGCGGCGAGATAGGCGCAGAAGACCTGGCGCAGGGCGAGGCCGCCATAGACGCGGAGGAAGACGAAGTAGACGCCGGTGGGGGCGATCATGATGACGAAGAAGACCATGAGGGCGAGGTATTTGCCGAGGATGATGTGGCCGAGGCGGAGGGGGCTGGTGAGGAGAAGTTCGAGGGTGCGGCTGGTTTTTTCGCCGGCGATGCTGCTCATGGAGACGAGGGGCATGACGAAGAGCATGACCATGCCGCAGGCGCCCCAGTAGGCTTTGTTGACGGCGAGGGGCTGGTTGGGGTCGCGGAAGGTCTGAATGCTGAGGGACTGCTGAAGGACGATGGCGGAGAAGATGAGCCCGCAGCAGAAGAGGAAGAGTGTGATGACGATGTAGCCGAGGGGCGATCGGAAGAGCGAGCCGAGGCCGCGCTTACAGATGAGCAGCGTCTGGCGCATGGCGGTCCTCACCGGTGAGTTGGATGAAAGCCTGTTCGAGGGAGACTTGCTCTTCGTGGAGCGAGAGGAGGCTGGCGCCGCTTTCGAGGATGAGGCGGGCCAGGGCGGGGCGGACATCGGCGGAGGTGGTGAAGGTGGCGCGGCCGGCGACGCGGGCGACGCCGTCGCGTTCGGCGCGTTCGGTTTCCTGGAAGGCCGTGAGGCCGGGGATGGTCTGGAGGCGCTGGAGGACGGCGGGGACGGGGCCGCTGAACTCGATGAGGATGGACTGGCGTCCGGCGCGGAGTTTGTCGCGGAGCTCCGAGGGGCTGGCGATGGCGACGAGGCGTCCGCGGTGGATGATGATGACGCGGTGGCAGGTGGCTTCGACTTCGCTGAGGATGTGGCTGCTGACGAGGACGGTGACGTCGGCGGCGAGGCGCTGGACGAGGGCGCGGACTTCGCGGACTTGTTGTGGGTCGAGGCCGGAGGTGGGTTCGTCGAGGATGATGAACTGGGGTTCGTGGATGATAGCTTGGGCGAGGCCCACGCGCTGGCGGTAGCCTTTGCTGAGGTGTTCAATGCGCCGGCGGAACATTTCATCGAGGCCGCAGAGAGCGGAGGCTTTTTGGACGGCGGCGGGGCGGCGGGAGGGGGGGATCTGCTTGAGGGCGGCGGCGAAGGC
>CAYYEE010000747.1:0-2127 GCA_964470775.1 uncultured Planctomycetota bacterium
GCATGCGGTTGTAGACGCCGTAGATTCTGGCGCCCACGCCCAGAACCACGAGGGCCATGAGAAGCAGCACGAGCAGGCGCAGCTTGCGGCCAGCGGAGCGGGCCTGCTCAATCTGGCTGGCCAGTTGCTCCAAAGCTTTCAGGCGCTGCAGGACATCCGTTCCTCCCGGGGAAGTGCTGGGGCTTCCCGATTCCACGGCCGTTTCGTCGGCGGCAGACATCGTCGCGCTCCTTCCTTGATTCGCAGCGCCGCCGCCCGTTTCTCAAGGAGGCCCCAGTGGCCGGCCTTGGGGCGGCGGATCTTCCGCGCTGTCTGGTATACAGAATGGTTGAAAGGTTTTCAAGGCCAGTGGCCGCAGCGCTGAGGGTTTTCTGCGCTCGGGGGCAAGGCCATAGCAGCCTGTTGAAAATGTCGCGTCAGTACCGGGGACACGTTGCGATCCCGCCGCTGGCGGGCTGAGGCGCCATGTCCCCGCCGACGCGGAGTCGTTTTCAACGGGCCGATAGGGGCAGCGCGGGCTCATCGGCCCGACGAAAAGCCCGGAGCGCCGGCGCGACGGGTTGATTGTGGCCGCGGCGCGTTGGCGCGGTGTTGGGGGACGGCAAGAAACGCGCTTGAACATGGAGGCGCTGGCCGGTAGACTTGGGCGCGTGACGCGGCACGCCAGCAGAGAGGGGATCGCGATGATTCGGTTGACGGGTGTGGAGGGGGTTGTAGCTGGGAAGACGTTTGAGCTGGACAGCGCGGAGGTGGTCATCGGCCGGTCGCGGGAGTGCGCGCTGCCTGTGGACGACCCGCGTGCGTCGCGGCGGCACGCGCGCATCTTCAGCACGCCCGAGGGCGACCGCATCGAGGACCTGGGCAGCGGCAATGGTACATACGTGAACGGACAGCGTCTGCTGGGGCCGGCGCTGCTGGCGGACCAGGACTCGATCCGCATCGCCAGCCAGGTGTTCAAGTACTGCGCTGGGCCAGGGGGCGGCCGCGCGAGCGGGCTGGCGGACATGGACGGCGCGGCCATCGAAGGCACGCTGCAGATGGGCGGCATGACGCTGATGCAGCCTGGGGCGGGCGACGCCCGAAAGGCCAACGAGCGGCTGCGGCTGATGCTGCGGATCAGCGAGGCGCTGCAGAGCGAGCTGGAGCTGGACACGCTGCTGGGGCGCGTGCTGGACAGCCTTTTCGAGGTGTTTCCGCAGGCGGACCGGGGCTTTCTGATGCTCTATGACAACCAGGGCGAGTTGAAGCCGGCCAAGGCGCGCAACCGGCAAGGGCAGGCGGAGCAAATCACGATCAGCCGCAAGATCGTGGCCGAGGCCACGGAGAAACGGGTGGCGTTGTTGAGCAGCGACGCGATGGGCGATTCGCGGTTCCAAGGCGCCATGAGCATCGTGAACTTCCAGATCCGCAGCATGATGTGCGCGCCGCTGGTTTCCAGGGACCAGTTGCTGGGTGTTCTGCACGTAGATACCTCGCGCCAGGGCCGGCGGTTCAACCAGGACGATCTGGAGCTTCTGACCGGGGTGGCGGCGCAGACGGCGCAGGCCATCGCCAGCGCCAAGATGCACGAGCGGCTGCTGTTGCGCGACCGCATGGAGCGCGACCTGAAGATCGCGATGCAAGTGCAGACGAGCTTTTTGCCCAGACGGCTTCCTGAAGTGGAGGGGCTGGAGTTCGCGGCGTTCTACCGGGCGGCGCAGGAGATCGGGGGCGACCTGTACGACGTGATCCGCACGCCGCAGGGGCAGGTGGCCGTGGTGGTGGGCGACGTGTCGGGCAAGGGCATTCCGGCGGCGCTGATGATGGCGCGGATGTCGGCGGACGTGCGGTTCTGTTCGGCGCAGAGCATGGCGCCGGGCCGGGCGCTGGCCTATATCAACGATCTCCAGGCGGAAAACGACATGGCGGACGTGTTCGTGACCATGGCGTTCGTGTCCGTAGACCCGGGGAGCCGGCGGATGGTGGTGGGCAACGCTGGCCATCTGAAGCCGCTGGTGCGCAGGGCGGCGGACGGCAGCGTGGAGGAAGCGGGCCAGGAGCCGGGCTTTCCGTTGGGCGTGGCGGGCGGGGTGGAGTATGAAGAGGGCGCGTGCGCCTTGCAGCCTGGGGACGTGGTGTGTCTGGTGA
>CAYYEE010000748.1:0-2126 GCA_964470775.1 uncultured Planctomycetota bacterium
GGCCGACATCGGTCTCCGCGTGCCCGAGGATTGTTCCGTCATCGGGTTCAATAACACCGAGTACTGCGCAGCTTCACGGCCGCGTCTGACGTCCTTTGATTGCCGGCGCGCGGACATTGGCGCCAAAGCGGTCTCGATGGTCCTTGACTTGATCATGAGAAGGCCTGTCGAGAACGTGACCTTTGTGCCAGAACTGATTGTTCGGGAGTCTGTGGGTCCGGCCAGCTTTGCCGGCGCGCCTTGAGTTCGCATGGGAGGCTGCCATGGATCGCGTATTCCTGACGCATGGACCGCGCTGCGGCCATCATGTTTCCCCGGGTTTCACACTGATCGAACTCCTGGTGGTCGTGGCGATCATCGCCATCCTGGCTGCAATGCTGCTTCCCGCCCTTTCCGCCGCGCGCGAGAAAGCCAGGCGCGCCTCGTGTCTCACCAACCTCAAGCAGATGGCCGCCGCCATCGAATCCTACTGTGGCGAGTTCTCGGGCTACGTGCCTTCGTGGATCGGCATGGGACAGGGCGAAGGCGAAAGCTGGTTCCCGGGCTATCCCGATGCGTTTCGCTCCTGCGCGTCCAAGGTTTCCGGCCCCTGTTCTTGGGCCGCGGGCAACTACCACGCCAACGCGTCGCCCCCTAACATGCAGGCATGTTCGCTATCCTACACGCGCCGGCCCAACGACGTGGCGGTCAGCGTCGGAGGCCCCCGGATCAGTTTCTACAGGGCCATTGGTTATGCGTACAAGACCACCGGTTACGCTGGCCGAAGCTGGGACAACGCCAGCCTCAAACACGCGCCCGTAGGCGCAGGCTACCTCCTGTCCGCGGGCTATCTGGGCGACGCGCAGACCTACTACTGCCCCAGCACGGTGGGCGTCATCAATCCCGTGCGCGGTCCGGGCATCGGTTACTCCGGCGGTTATCGAGTGGAGGACTGGAAGACCGCGGGCGGCTTCGACGCTCCCGTCATGCACTACGGCAAGTGGCACACCTACGGGTGGGCCGGCAACCAGTGCACCATGCTCTGGTCGCACTACGCCTTCCGCGGCACGCCCCTTTTTGGCGATTCGACGTGGCACTACTACTGGGAGGAGAACCGTGACCTGCGCACGGCGCTGGCGTTCACGAAGCCCCTGCAGTTCGCGCATCTCGGGTCCCCCCTCTTTCGCACGCAGAAAGAGCTCGGCGTTCGGGCTGTGATGACGGACGGGTTCGACAAGGTCTTTCAGTTCAACCCATACGTGGACGCTTTGGGCGCCGCTTACCCCGCCTCCCCCACCGCGGCGGACACTTCCAGCAAAGCTGGCATGGGCATCTCCGGGCATCGCGACGGGTATAACGTTCTCTACGGCGACGGCAGCGCCAGGTGGTTCGCCGACCCGCAGCAGAAGCTGGTCTGGCATAGCATGGGCGCCAAGCCGGCTTCGCCCACGAGCCCGCCCTACGAGGTCATCGGCGCCAACAACTGGCGCTCCCAGTTCGGACCCTGGGCGCTCAGCGGAGGCTCGGCCACGACGAGGATGACCGAGGACGACGTGTATTGGCAGTACAGCAGCGCCAAGGTCTGGCATGACTTCGACTTGGGGGCGGGCGTAGACGTGCCTTGACCGCTGATCGGGGACGTCGGAACCGCGGCAGCCGCGCCGATTCCTTTCCCTGGGAGACATTGCGTTGAAGGCCTTCGACTTCCACATGCATGTGCCCGAAGATGACCCAACGATGGACAGGTATGTCGCGATCATGGACCGCCACGGCGTTGAGGCGGCCTTGGTCCACGGCATGCCACCTTCCTGGCGAGCCGAGCAGGGCAACGCAGGTCTCGCAAGCGCGGTCACGCGCCACAAAGGCCGGCTCTACGGCAGCTGCAACATTGACCTGCGCTGTCCTCCCCCCAAGTGCATACGCCTGCTCCGCAAGTTCGCTGGAATAGGGTTCAAGTGCGTGAAGTTGTTCCCCAACGTGGGCTTCGACCCCAGCGACAAGAAGCACGAGCCATTCTGGCGAGCGGTCGAGGACGCGGGCATGGCGGTCCTCAGCCACTGCGGCTGGATCTCGCCCTGCCCCATGGCGCCCCGCGAGCCGCTGTCGACGCTCACGGCCTCCCCCTACCACTTTGAAGTTCCCGCCCG
>CAYYEE010000749.1:0-2125 GCA_964470775.1 uncultured Planctomycetota bacterium
TTAGGGCTCAGGCTCTTCGAACGCGGGCATGGGGGCGGAGGTTTCGAGGGGGATGCGGAGATGGCGGGCGACATTGGCGATGCTGGTGACGGAGTCGCTGGCCAGGGACAGGGGCATGATGCGGTCCACGCGCCACCGGCCTTTCTGCTCGATGAAGGCGAGGCGCCAGTTGGAGCCGACAGGACGGCCGGCGAGGAAATGGGGCTTGGAGACCGTGGCGTTGAGGCTGAGCTCGGCTAGGCCGGCGCCGGCTTCGACGGTGATGGAGCAGGAGCGGATGCTGACGCGGGTGGGCCCGTAGGTTTGGAAGAATCGCTGGGTCATGGCTTCGAGCGCTTTGCGGTCCACGCCTTCGTCGCGGTAGTCGGGGACGACTTCGTTGAGTATCCCTCGGGCATCGGCTTGTGCCGCGGCGTCCACCATGCGGTCAATGGCGGCGCGGATCTTTTCGGCGGGGCTGACGTGGATCCAGTCGGCCACGAGGACGGCTAAGGCGCTCCCCACGATGATTGCGGTAACCGTGATGCGCTTGCGGGTGAAGGCCACGGACACGGACATATCCCTTTTTGCTGAGGTGTCTCCGGCGCCTGAGCTTATCACGGAGGCGCGCGTGCGCGTCAAGTCCGCGCGCGGGAGGCGCCATCCGGTCGAGGCCGGCGAGGCGAGGCGGGGCACAATCTCTTGCGCAAAAAACCTTTGCGTCACAGAGGTGTCTTGCTATAATCCTTGCGACAGGAATCGGGCCCGACGAGGACTAACCGGGCGCAGGGAGAGAGGATAGGGCGAAAGCGAATGAACCGGGAAACGAGGGTTGAGCTGGCGCTGCTGTGTGTAATCCTTTTGATTGTCGGCGCGGTTCTGGCTGTGCCGCGGCTGATCCTGAAATGGGGCGAGGCGCCGCGCGGGTCGGCGGCGATGATGGTATCGGCGGTGGTTGAGCCGGGCGCGCCGCAAGCGGCTGAACCCGTTAAGGTTACGGTGTTAGAGCCGCCGGCGCCTGAGGTGGCCAGGCCATCGGGCTTTGCGGCGCCTGTGGCGCCTGTGGCGAAGGTCATTTCTTCCGTGGACGCGGCGCCGGCCCCCGTGGCCGCGCCGGCGGCCGTCAAGTCGCCGCCGACGGGGGAAGGGGGCGCTTGGCGCGACGCGTGGAAGGAAGGGCAGGAGCTGGTGGCGGCCGGCAAGTGGTTCGAAGCGCGCGTCCCGCTGACCAGGGCCATTTTGGCTGCGCCCGAAGGCGCCGATCGCGAACAAATCAAGGCTGCGCTGGACAAGATCAATGAGGAACTGGTGTTCTCTCCCCGGCCAACGCCGGACAGCGTGATGCACACGGTGGCGCCGGGTGACAGCTACTGGCTGCTGTCGCAGAAGTACAACACGCCCATTGGCTTGCTGAAGCGGATCAACAAGAAGACGAGCGACAGTCTGCGGGCGCGGGAGCGGCTGAAGGTGCTGCAGGGCGAGTGGAGCGCTCTGGTGCAGAAGAGCAAGTTCCGGCTGATTATCCTCTTCAACAACCAGTACGTGAAGGAGTTCAGCGTCGCCATTGGCCAGTATGACCGGACGCCGGAGGGGGTGTTTGAGATTGACTCGAAGCAGGAGAAGCCGGTGTGGTACTCGCCGGAGGGCGGGGTCTACGCGTATGGCGACCCGAAGAACATCCTGGGCACGCGGTGGCTGGGCTTCAAGGACACGGCGGACTTCCGGGGATACGGCATTCATGGCACGCCGTTCCCGGAGACGATCGGCAAGGCGGCGTCGAACGGGTGCATCCGGCTGCGCAACGCGGAGGTGGAGGAGGTGTATGACCTTCTCCGCAAGGGCGACAAGGTGACGATCGTGCCGTGAGGGGCTGGCGTCAGAGGGCGGCGTCGACCGGCGTGTGAAGGACGCAACGGAAAGCTGGGAAGACAGGGACGGACGGGCGCCGGCGGCATGCATGGCATGACGGAGGCGGCGTCATCGGCGGCCGCGGGGCGGGCGGGAGGCCCGCGAAGCGGCGGCTCCCTCTGGAGCAAAGGATTTGACTGGGCGCATCCTTGTCTTTTTGTGCTTCACGACGTGGGCCTATCTGGCGCTGGCGCTGGCGCGGCGCGACCTCCGCGGCGGGCTGGGGCGGCCGATCCAG
>CAYYEE010000750.1:0-2120 GCA_964470775.1 uncultured Planctomycetota bacterium
TGTGGACCCAGCGGATGGCGGCGCGGGCGGTCTTGAGCGAGCGTCCGTCGGGCGGGGTTTTGACGCCGATGGCGACGAGGTGGTGCTGATTGCCGGGATGCTTGGGGGGCATGTGGAGTTCGCAGCCACTGATAACCAGGAATCCTTTGGCGCCGAGGGATTCGGGGTTCTCGTGGGTCTTGCGGTGGTCGGTGAGCACGAGGAAGTCGTAGCCGGCCTGGCGGTAGGCGGCGGCCGTGTCAGCGGCGCTGGCCTTGCCGTCGCTGAGCAGGGTGTGGGTGTGGCAGTTGCCTCGGTACCAGCGGCCTGGGGCCTTGAAGCAGGCGAAGGGGGGCATGGGCGTGTTCCTATGGGTGGGGCGGGTCTGGGCGCCGCCGGAGGTGTGGCGCCGGGGCGCCGGCATGGCCGGCGCTCCGGGCGTGGCGAGGTCAGGCCTGTATCTTGACGGGCTTGCGGGTCTCGCCGGCTTTGAGCACGGCGATGGCGACGGCGGCGGCTTTGCGGCCGATCGCGCCGGTGACCTTAGGTTCGCGGTTCTTCTCCACGGCGCCGAGGAAGTCTTTCCATTCTTCGGCGAACATGTTGGTCTTCTTGGAGTACTTGACGAACCGCTTCTTGGCGCCCAGGTCCACCATGAAGACGCCGTGCTTCTGCGAGTCCAGGTCCTTGGGGAGTTCCTCGGGGGTGATGCACTCCGGGAACTGGATGACGCCTTTGGGGCCAAGGGCTTCGTGGACGCGGCCGGCGCGGCAGCCCTGGGGCATGCCCCACGACCACGAGAGGGCGATTTCGTCGCCGCTCTTGTAGCGGACGATCATGGCGCCAGTGTCGAGCGCGGACTTCTGGTAGACGCGCATGAGGCTGCCGATGGCTTCGACCGGCTCGCCGAAGCAGTAGTTGGCGAAGTCCCAGTTGTGGACGCAGCCGTCGATGAAGGGGCCGCCGCCGAGCTTGGCGTCCATGAACCAGCGGCCCGGGCCTGAGGAGGCGACGCACTGGCGCCAGAGGACCGGGCGGCCCACGGCGCCGGAGTCCATGAGCTTTTTGAAGGTTCCCCAGTAGGCGTCGTAGCGGCGGACCTGGCCGATCATGAGCTTGACGCGGGCCTTGTCGCACGCGGCGATCATGCGGTCGCAGTCGCGCAGGTTCATGGCCATGGGTTTTTCGCAGAAGACGTGCTTGCCGGCCTGGGCCGCGGCGACGACGGCGTCGGCGTGCAGGCCGGTGGGCAAGGCGACGCACACGGCGTCAATGTCGGTCTTGAGGAGGTCGCGGTAGTCGTCCATCATGTTCGAGCAATGGAACGTTTCGCCGAAGAGCTTGCGGGCATCGGCGGAGACGTCGGCGCCCGCGGCGATGCGGAGCCCCTTGACCGAGTTCTGGATGGTCTTGGCGTGGTGGCGGGCGATGCCCCCGCAGCCGATGAAGCCTAGCTTGAGCATGGCGGCGTCCTTGGACCAAAGTCCCGGCGCCGGGGTGGATCCCCGCGGGACCTGCGTTCCCCGGCTTGTGAAGCGCGGAAGCAGCACTCTACCCCCGCGACTGGCTGGCGTCAACCGGGGGGGACGGGGTTTGGAGTCTCGGACAGGACTGAGAAGTCGGACAAGCCGGACCGGTCCGTGGGGCTCGCTTCGGTCTGGCGCCGGCCCAGTAGCTGTAGAGGCGGGCGTTGGACAGGGTGAATCGGAGTTGGACAGGCTTGGCCACGGGCGGCGGTTGGGCTGTCCAGAGCACGGGCTGCTCCACGGCGTTGCGGCGGAGGGGCGCGCCGAGGTCCAGGGCGGGCTTGGTCCAGTGGAGTCCGTCCTCGCTTGTGGCGAAGCAGCAGCACTTGCTGTGTTTGGGGTGGACGCTGAAGTACCACATACGGAACTGGCCGCCGGGCTCGCGGATGACGTCGCCGTAGATGAGGGTGTGGCCGCGCTCCCAGGGGCGGTCGGGGACGATGAGCGGGTTGGCGGGGTGTTTGGCCGTCTCGTGGAAGACGCGTGCGACATGGCGCTTGCTCTTGACGAGGAGGTCATCCAGGAAGAGCTGGGGTTCTCCAGGGCGGAGGAGGGGGGCGGCGCGTCTGTTCCGGGGACACGTTGCGATCCCGCCGTTGGCGGGCTGAGGCGCCA
>CAYYEE010000751.1:0-2118 GCA_964470775.1 uncultured Planctomycetota bacterium
GAAGGCGAGCCACGCGGTCAAGCCGGCCACTCACTTCGCGCCCCCCGCGGCCAAGGCGCCGGCGGGGCGCAAGCCGGTGTCGGCGGCGGCGGCCATTCCGCTGGACGACAAGGACGTGGCGGACTTTTAGCAGCCTCCTCTCCTGCCCGGAGAGCGGCCCGTTCGGCCACTCTCCGGGCATCCACATGCGCGTTCCGCGGCTGGCCAGGCGTCACTTGGCTGGCCGCGGTTGCTTTCTCTGGTCAAGCCTGGCTTTGTCGCAAGCGTGCCCAACGCTGGTGACTCTTAAGCGCGAACGGTGGCGGGGGCTGGCAAGGAGGCGGCCAGGGTGTTGCGCCTGAGGTAGCACGGGCGACGCAGGTTCCGACGCCTGCACGATGAAACGCTTTAATCCTTTTTGTGTAATGGCTTATGTCGTAATTACCGGTGATCTGGTCGGGGTTTGCGGGTCAAACTACCCGCCCATCTTGTAGTATGATTCCCTGCCCGTCATGTGGCGCTTACAACTCTACGCTCTGCTGCGGGTTGCGCTTTTGGAGCTCCAAAGCTGCAGTTTGCAGTTGCGGAAATGGTGTCTGAAAGGTCAGCATTATCAGCCGATTGTGTATGTTGGAAGCCGCATCGTGGGATTGACGGTGCGCTGACGTTGGAGGCTGAGGCGCACGAACGCAAGCGAGACGGAGGCGTGTCCGCAGGGCGCTTGCAGGGGGAGAAAACGCAGGCGCCCCGGAACGCTTCGACTTGTGGCGCAGCCTTCGGGCTGTATAGGCGCCTACAAGGCGCTGGGAACGGACCCTCCCAGCATTCGTTCCTGGTTGTGTTTGGGTCGAATCCGTTCGCCTCGAAACCGTGGCGAACGAGGAGGGGCCCACTGTTTAGTGAGGAGGCCGCTGATGTTGGCCCGGCTAAATCTCAAGACCAAGCTCGTGCTGATCGGCAGTGTGTTGACGGCGATTCCTCTTGCCATCACCCTCGGGAGCGTGGCGCGTCAGAACATCCAGATGGCCGGCGCGGCCGCGGAGGAGGCGAACCGATTGTCCTCCGACGACTTGGACCACATCGCTCAAGGCGTGGCCTCCATGTGCGCCGCGCAACAGGAGGTCATTCAGAAGACCGTGGAGACTTCCCTGGCGGTGGCGCGCGACGTGATGCGGCGCTCTGGCGAGACCCACGTGTCAACGGAGACGGTGGAATGGGACGCGGTGAACCAGTTCAGCAAAGTCTCCACGCGGGTGGCGTTGCCCAAGTTGTGTGTCGGCGAGACGTGGCTGGGCAAGAACGCTGACATGAAAGTGGAGTCGCCTGTCGTGGATGAAGTGCGCCGACTGGCCGACGTCACATGCACGGTGTTCCAGCGGATGAACGACCAGGGCGACATGCTGCGCGTTTGCACCAACGTTCAGAACCTGGACGGAACGCGGGCGATCGGCACGTATGTGCCCAGCCGGGATCCTGACGGGAAGCCGAACGCCGTGGTCGCGGCCGCATTGGCGGGCCGTGTCTACCGGGGCCGCGCGTTTGTGGTCAACGCGTGGTACGTTACGGCCTATGAGCCCATTCTCGACGCCAAGAAGAACGTGGTGGGCATGTTGTACGTCGGGGTTCCGCAGGAGAGCGCCAAGAGCCTGCGCCGAGCGATCATGGCGACGAGGGTCGGAAAGACGGGGTATGTCTATGTTTTGGATTCCAAGGGCCGCTACGTCATCTCTAAGGACGGCAAGCGCGACGGCGAGGACATCTCACAGGCCAAGAGCGCGGACGGCCAGCTTTTCATTCAGGAGATATGCAAGAAGGCGCTGGCGCTGAAGCCTGGTGAGCTGGCGGAGCACCGCTACGAGTGGAAGAACGACGGGGACGCTGTCGCGCGCATGAAGGTGGCCCGCATCATGTACTTCGAGCCATGGGACTGGGTGATCGGCGCCGGGTCCTATGTTGACGAGTTCTGCGCGGCGGAACAGAAGATCGTGGCGCTGAGCCGAAGCGGCATCATCTGGTTGGTGTGCGCGGCCGTGGGCGCCGCGGTGGTGAGCTTGGTGATCTGGTGGTTTGTCGGCGGCAATCTGGCGTCGAAGATCGGCGATTGCGTTCGGCAGCTCGAGGCGGCGGCCGCCCAGGTTT
>CAYYEE010000752.1:0-2111 GCA_964470775.1 uncultured Planctomycetota bacterium
CAAGAATCGACAATGTCAAGCGTTTTTTGCGAACAGCTACAGCCTCCGGCACAGGCGGACAGCGCCTTCTTGTTGGGGGCATTTGAAGAAGCAACGTCCCACGCCACACCAGTCCCGTCATCGCGAAACCGGCCGCGGAGCGGACGGGCGTGGTGATCTCAGCGCCAAGGACGGCCCAGAACGGCGAGATTTCGCGGCCTTCAATGGGAATGCGTCATGGCCCAGAACTCGGCCAGGATCGCCTTCCTCTCTCTCCGCCCGGCGTCCTGACACCGTCGCCTGCAAACCCGCAACGCTTCCTGAAGTCTCTCGCCCGCCATTCTTGGCCCTCGCTGTGGGTAAGATCGCAAATGGCGCGACGTTACCTTGTTCGGCAAGATTTTGGTGCCTTGACGCGTCCAATTGTGTTCCCCCCCTGCTCCCGGTATCATATACGCCTTCAATAGCTGCTTTTGGCGGTTTTGCGCCGCATCGTGAAAGGAAAGAACCCATGGCGGCAGGCAAGCGCGTGGACGGCCGGCGCCTGGAGGAACTCCGCCCCATCACCCTCGTCCCCCACTGCCTCAAGTTCCCGGCTGGTTCTGTGCGCGTGGAGGCGGGCGGCACCGTGGTGTTGTGCGCGGCGTCTGTGCAGGAAATCGTGCCCCCCTTTCTGGTCGGTTCAGGCAAGGGGTGGGTGACGGCGGAGTACGCCATGCTGCCGGGCAGCACGCCCACACGCAAAGACCGGCGCACGGATGGCCGCGCCGAGGAGATCCGCCGGCTGATCGGCCGTTGCCTGCGCCAAGCCGTGGATACGTCCAAGCTGGGCGAGCGGACGATTATGCTGGATTGCGACGTCTTGCAGGCCGACGGCGGCACGCGCACCGCGTCCGTGACCGGCGCGTGGGTGGCGCTGGCGCTGGCGATCCAGAAGCTGCGGCGCGAAGGGCTGCTGAAGGCGAACCCGCTGCGCGCGCAGGTGGCGGCCG
Organism: uncultured Planctomycetota bacterium; assembly: GCA_964470775.1. GTDB lineage: Bacteria > Planctomycetota > Brocadiia > CAIUPP01 > CAYYEE01 > CAYYEE01. The sequence goes on from CAYYEE010000752.1 coordinate 972, forward strand.
TGAGCGTGGGCGTGGTGGACGGCCGGGCCATGCTGGATTTGTGTTACCACGAAGACGCGGCCGCGGAGGTGGATATGAACGTGGCCATGACCAGCGGCGGCGGTCTGGTGGAGGCGCAGGCCACGGCCGAGCGCGAGCCTTTTGACCGGCGGCGGTTGGACGCGATGCTGGACTTGGCGGCCAAGGGGTGCCGCCGGCTCTTCCGGTTGCAGCGCCAGGCGCTGGCGGCGCCGCCAGGAGCGCGCCCGTGAAGATCGAGCGCCTGGTGGTGGGAACCTTCAACCGCGGCAAAGCGCGGGAGATGACCGAGCTGCTGCAGGGGCTGGCCATCGAGGTCTTGCCGCTGAGCGCGTTCGAAGGCGCGCGGCCCGTGGCCGAGACAGGCGAGACGTTTGAGGCCAACGCGCTGATGAAGGCCGAGGGTCTGGCCCGGCAGATCGGCGAGTGGGTGGTAGCTGACGACAGCGGGCTGGAGGTGGACGCGCTGGGCGGCCGGCCGGGCGTGTTTTCGGCGCGCTATGGCGGCGAAGGGCTGACCGACGCGGATCGCTGCCAGCGGCTGCTGGATGAGTTGAAGGACAAGCCCCCGGACCAGCGCGCCGCGCGCTTTCGTTGCGTGGTGGCGATGAGCCGCGGCGGCCCGGAGCGCATCGTGACCTCGGGCGCGGTGGAGGGCCGCATCGCCTTTGCGCCCGCGGGCGGAGGCGGGTTCGGCTATGACCCGGTGTTTGTGCCCAACGGCTACGAGCGCTCGTTCGGCGAGCTGGGCGCCGAGGTGAAGCGCCGCATCAGCCACCGCGCCGAAGCGCTGCGGCGGTTCCGCGAGGAGCTGGCGCGGCGCCTGGAAAGGTGAAGGCGGACGCTGGACGCGCCGGACTCGTCCGACAGGCCGGACGTGTCAGGCCGGAGAGGAAAAGGACAAAGACGTGACGGACTATGCGATTGGTTTGGACCTGGGCGGCACCAACATCAAGGCCGGCGTGGTGGACTCCACGGGCCGCGTCTTGTCGCAGTTGAGCCTGCCCACCGGGGTCTGCGAGGGTTCCCTCGCCGTGATTCGCCGCCTGGCTCTGGCCGCGGACCGGGCGAGGCAACAGGCGGGTCTGGCGTGGGCCGGCGTGCGCGCCGTGGGCTTGGGTT
>CAYYEE010000753.1:0-2111 GCA_964470775.1 uncultured Planctomycetota bacterium
ACGCGCAAAAAGAAAAGTCAAGGTTTTTCTGCCTACTCTGAGTATCTGCACCCAAGCCTGAACGCCGGTTGCCTGCCGGACCGCCGCCGCATACAATGCATGCCCCGCGGGGCGCCCGCCGCGAGGCGGGGCCAGCGCCCGCCTCCGGCTTGTCCAGCAGCGTCTGGGAGCCGATCCTCCATGAGCCTGGCTTGGAGCCTCCTCACCCTCGCCCGCCCGCCGCAGTGGATCAAGAACTCGATTGTCCTGTTTCCGCTGGCGTTCGCGCGGCGGCTGGGCGACCCGGCCGCCTGGGCCTGCGCGCTGATGGCCGCGCTGGCCTTCTGCCTGGTGTCCAGCGCCGGGTACATCCTTAACGACCTGCGCGACCGCGAGGAGGACCGGCTGCACCCGGTCAAGAGGAAGCGCCCGCTGGCCGCGGGCCTCGTCTCCGCCGGCGCCGCGGCGGCGATGGGGGTGGCGCTCCTGGCCGTGGGGCTGGGAGTGGCGGCGCTGACCGGCGGCCCGGTTCTGACGCTGTGCCTGGCGTATGTCGCCCTGCAGGCCGCGTACACGCTTGCGCTCAAGCATCGCATGATCGCGGACGTGATCTGCATCGCCCTGGGCTTCGTGTTCCGCGCCGTGGCGGGCGCGCTGGCCATTTCTGTCCCGGCCAGCCCGTGGCTCATCATCTGCGCGTTCACGCTTTGCCTGTTCATGGGCTTCTGCAAGCGCCGTCTGGAGGTGGCCGCGCTGGGCAACGACGAGGCCGCGACCCACTACCGCCGCACGCTGGCCGGCTACACGCCCGAATTGCTCACCCACCTCATCACCCTCTCGGCCGCGCTCGCCATTGTGTCCTACCTGATGTACGCCACCAGCGCGCGAACCATCCACGAGTTCCGCACGTCCAGCCTGGTCTACGCGCTGCCCCTGGTCATCTACGCCATCGCCCGCTTTGCCATGGTTTCCATGCGCGGCGCCTACAATGGCCCCACCGAGCTCATCCTACGCGACCGCCCCTTCCAAGCCTCCGCCGCGCTCTGGGGCGCGCTCACCCTCTTCCTTATCTACCAAGGGCATCGCCTGGACGCCTGGCTCGGCGTTGCGCTCTGACCCATCTCCGTTCCATCCCAAGGAGACGCCCCATGAAAGTCACGCTCGCCCTCGCCGCCGCGCTGCTTGTCCAACTCGCCGCATGCGACTACACCGCGCCTCTCACCTCATCGCCCCAAGCCGCGATTGACCGCGATCTTGTGGGGGTGTGGCAGTCCACCGCCACGGAGGACGAGAACCAGACGCTCTTGGTCCTGCCCCTTGGGCAGAAGGAGTACCTGATCTCGTTCCCGGCCGGGCAGAAGGACGCCATGTTCGCCCGGGTCTGCCAATGCTCGTGCGCGGGCAAGACGCTTGCGCAAATTCAGTGGATCGGCACAGCCGCGGGCGTGGTCCCGGACAACGACCGCGTCTACCAATACGCCAGCTGCGCGCTGGCCGGACAAGAATTAACGATCCGCCTGCTCAATCCTGACATCGTCAACAAGAACGTCAAGACGACGGAGCAGCTCGTCCGAGCCATCGAGGCCGCCAAAGACCACCCGGCGCTTTTCCGCGAGCCCATGAAGTTCAAGCGCGTGAAGAAGGGAGAGGACGAGAGGTGAGGCTGGGGCGCGGCCGGCCCTTCATCCGTCCTCGAATCGCATCCCCACGCAGAACCCGCCGTCCACGGCGATGTCCTGGCCGGTGAGAAAACTCGCGCCTTCACTGAGCAGAAAGACGACCACGCGCGCCACCTCGTCCGCCCTTCCCGCGCGGCCGAGGGGGGTCATAGCGACCCACCGCTTGAACCTGGGCGGGTACTCGTCGCCGGGCGAGTGCCAAAGCGGGGTCTCGATAAGGCCCGGACACACGCAGTTGGCTCGCACGCCCTTGGGACCAAGCTCCTTGGCCAGCCAGCGCGTCAGCCCCACCACCCCCGCTTTGGCGACGGAGTAGCCGGCCGTGCTGAAGCCGAAGCGCGCGCCCGCCACGCTGCCCACGCTAACGATGGCGCCTCGGCCCGACGCCGCCAGCAGCGGCGCGGCCGCCATGGACGCCGCCCACACCGCGGACAAACCGCTCTCCACGGTCGC
>CAYYEE010000754.1:0-2108 GCA_964470775.1 uncultured Planctomycetota bacterium
CCCCGACGCCCTCCCCGAAATCATCGACCAGCAGATCATTGACGACGTCGTCATCGCCGACCCAGGCGCCAGCCTCCCCCAAGCCCAAAACATCATCCGCCAATGCGAAGAAGTCGGCTGCGTCGTCCACCTCCTCACCGACCTCTTCCAAGCCGCCGTCAGCCGCCCCCACGTCGAAAGCTTCGGCCAGATGAGCTTCCTCACCTTCAGCGCCACCCCCTACGCCCCCGCCGCCCTTGCCGCCAAGCGCATCCTCGACATCGCCGGCTCGATCTGCCTCATGGCCGTCTTCTCGCCCTTCTTCATCGCCCTGCCCATCCTCATCCGGCTCACGTCCCCCGGCCCCGTCTTCTTCCGCCAGACCCGTTGCGGCCTCAACGGCCGCCGCTTCACCATGTTCAAGTTCCGCTCCATGGTCCAAGACGCCGAGGCGCGGCTCCACGAGGTCGCGGCGCAAAACGAACTCGACGGCCCCGACTTCAAAATCGCCCGCGACCCGCGCATCACCCCCATCGGCCGCTTTATGCGCCGCTACAGCCTCGACGAACTCCCCCAGCTTTGGAACGTCCTGCGCGGCGACATGAGCCTCGTCGGCCCCCGCCCCCCCATCCCCGCCGAAACCGCCCTCTACGAACGCTGGCAGCGCCGCCGCCTCAGCATGAGACCCGGCCTCACCGGCCTCGGCCAAATCCGCGGCCGCCATCGCCTCAGCTTCGAGCAGTGGATGGCCTGCGACCTCGAATACATTGACACCTGGACCCTCTGGCTCGACATCCGCATCCTCCTGCGCACCATCCCCGCCGTCCTCAAAGGCGGCGGCGTCTGACCTCTGACTTCCGACCTCTGACCTCGCTCTGAAGGGCCGCCCCCCATGAACGTCACCTTCCTCTTCGACGAAGAAGACTACATCACCCCACCCGAAGAACAACTCGACGACCTCCTCAAAATGCTCGCCGACGTCATGACCGAACAGCGCGTCTCCGGCTCCTTCTTCGTCATCGGCGAGCGCATCCGCTGCCTCCGCGACCGCGGCCGCCGCGACGTCCTCGACGCCATCGCCCGCCACGACATCGGCAGCCACGTCAACATGGGCTCCATCCATCCCACCCTCACCGAGCGCATGGAACACGCCGACTGGACCAACGGCTGCGCCCGCATGGCCGCCGACGAAATCGCCGGAGCCGATGAAATCGGCGAGATCATCGGCAAGCCCCTCACATCCTTCGCCCGCCACGGCGGCGCCTTTGCCCCCCAGCTCCTCGCCATGCTCGGCGCCCGCGCCATGCCCTTCGTCTACTCCCCCGCCAGCCTGCCCAGCCACAACATCACCTGGTACTGCAACACCCTCAACTTCGCCCACTCCCTCACCGTGTTCCAGGAAGCCTACCACTCGCGCGCCACCTTCCTGGAAAAGGAAAAGGAGTTCCTTGACGCCGCCGCCCGCCTCAAAGCCCGCGACTGGGTCGGCGTCTTCCACTCCCACCCCTGCCACATCAAGACAAGAACCTTCTGGGACAATAACTACTACCAAGGCGTCAACACGCCCCCCGCCGAATGGGTCGTCCCCCCCTTCTACCCTGAGTTCAACATGCAAACCGTGCGCGAGAACTGGACCTTCCACTGCGCCCGACTGCGCGACAACCCCGATTTCACTATCGCCACCATCGGCCAGCTCGCCAAGCAATACGGCGCCCAGGCCCCGGCCGCCAGCGAGAAAGAGATCCTCGCCCTTGCCGCCCAAGCCGCCGACAGCCCCGCCCCCTTCTTCACCGACCGCTTCAGCGCCGCCGAGATCGCCGACCTCCTGGCCCGCGCCGCCCTTCACCGCGCCCGCCACGGCGCCCTGCCCGCCTCCCTGCCCAGGCGCAACGTCCTCGGCCCCACCCAGCCCCCCCTCGCCGTCCCCACCGCCCGCCGTCTTGAACCCGAAGCCGTCCTGCGCATCGCCCGCGGCCTCGACGCCGCCGTCACCCTCGCAGGCGCCCTCCCCTCCGTCGTCCGCTGCGCCGAAGGAACCCTCGGCTCCGTCGGCGAAATCGGCCTCAGCTCCGCCCTGGCCGCCCTCGGCGCCTTCCTCACCGCCCCCCCCCCCCCCCCTCCCCCCCCCC
>CAYYEE010000755.1:0-2101 GCA_964470775.1 uncultured Planctomycetota bacterium
GGGCGGGAGTTCACGGTGGGGGTGGCGGGGGAGGGGGAGGAGGCGGCGGCGCTGGGGGCGATGGAGGTGGTGTTGCTGAAGGGCGCGGAGAGGGGGGGGTATGGGTTTTTCAACAAGAAGCACTTTGAGGATGTGGTGGAGTATCGTCCGGCCAAGGCGGAGGAGGACCCGCTGGCGGCTGAGGCGGCGGAGGTGTCTGTGGCGGCGTGGCGGGCGCTGGGTTGCCGCGACGCGGGGCGGGTGGATGTGCGGTGCAATCGGGAGGGGCGCGCGCAGTTTATCGAGGTGAACCCGCTGGCGGGGCTGAACCCCGTTATCTCCGATCTGCCGATTCTGTGCCGGATGAACGGGATCAGCTATGTTGAGCTGATCGGGCGGATCGTGGCGTCGGCCAGCCGGCGCGTGCGGCGATGAGGGGGGGCGGGGCGATGCGGGTGGCGGTGGCGCACAACGCGGTGAGCGGGGCGAGTTCGCCGGATGAGCGGGACGTGTTGGTTCAGGCGGAGGCGGTGGCTGGGGCGCTGAGGGCGCTGGGGCATTCGTGCTGGATGGCGCCGTGCGATTTGAATCTGGCGGATTTTCGGGCGCGTCTGGAGGCGAAGGGGCCGGACCTGGTGTTCAATCTGGTGGAGACGCTGGAAGGGCAGGGGCGGCTGATTCACCTGGCGCCTGCGCTGTTTGAGGCGATGGGTTTGGCGTACACGGGGGCGCAGGCGGAGGCGGTGTTCCTGACGTCGAACAAGCTGCTGGCGAAGGAACGGCTGGCGGGGGCGGGGCTGCCGACGCCGTCGTGGATTGCGCCTGGCCGCCTCCGTCTGACTTGGGTCAGTGGAAAGGGGACGTGGATTATCAAGTCGGTATGGGAGCACGCTTCGGTTGGGCTTGAGGAAGACAGCTTGCTGGCCGGGGTTGGCGAGGATGCGGTGGCGGCGGCGGTGACGGAGCGAGCGGCGCGGCTGGGCGGGGAGGCGTTTGCGGAGCGGTTCATCGAGGGGCGGGAGTTCAACCTGTCGGTGCTGGCGGGAGCAGGGGGGCCGGAGGTGTTGCCGCCGGCGGAGATCGTGTTCAAGGACTTCCCGGCGGGCAAGCCGCGCATCGTGGGGTATCGGGCGAAGTGGGCGGCGGATTCGTTTGAGTACCAGAACACGGTTCGGCGGTTCGACTTCCCGGCGCGCGACGAGGCGCTGCTGGCGGAGCTGAAGACGCTGGCGCTGCGGTGTTGGGGGTTGTTCAGGTTGCGCGGTTATGCGCGGGTGGACTTCCGGGTGGACGGGGAGGGGAGGCCGTGGATTCTAGAGGTGAACACGAATCCGTGCCTTTCGCCGGACGCGGGGTTTGCGGCGGCGGTGGAGCGGGCGGGGATGGGGTTGACGGAGGCGGTGGGGAGGATTGTGGAGGACGCGCGGCCGGCGGTTGGGGGCAAGCGCGCGGCGGCGGAGTCTGTATCCAAGCCAGCGCCGGACTTGAGCCAGTGGACTGTGCGCTATGAGCCCAGGCCGGGCGACGTGGAAAGCGTGATGGAGGTGGCGAAGGCCACGGGGTTCTTTACAACGGATGAGGTGAAGGTGGCGGGGGAGCTGGTGGAGGAGCGGCTGGCGAAGGGGGAGGGGAGCGGGTACTTTTTTGTGTTCGCGGAGGCGGGGGGGAGGTTGGCGGGGTATGCGTGCTATGGGCCGGCGCCGTGCACGGTGTCGAGCTATGATTTGTACTGGATCATGACGCATCCTGATTTTCAGGGGAAGGGGCTGGGCAAGGCGGTGTTGCGCGAGGCGGAGCGGCTGATCGCTGAGGCGGGGGGGGCGCAGGTGTACGCGGAGACGTCGGGCAAGGCGCAGTATGCGAGCACGCGGGCGTTTTATGAGAAGTGCGGGTACGAGGTGTGTTCGACGCTGGAGGACTTTTATGCGCCGGGGGACGCGAAGGTGACGTATGTGAGGCGGGTGGGGCGGGGGTGAGGCGTTTTCGGAGGCGCCGGACGGATAAGATGAGTCGTGTCAGCGGAGGAAGCAGGAGGGGGAGAGCCAGGCGGCGAGGTGGAGGGTGAGGGCGGCGTAGAGGGAGGCGGCGAGGTCGTCGAGGAGGACGCCCCAGCCGTGGGGGA
>CAYYEE010000756.1:0-2096 GCA_964470775.1 uncultured Planctomycetota bacterium
GGCAGGTAGCTCAGTTGGTAGAGCACAGGACTGAAAATCCTGGTGTCGGCGGTTCAACTCCGCCCCTGCCCACCACTTTTTCTCCCCACCTGCATGTCCACCCGGAGGATGCGCCATGTCCCGACGTCAGGTAGCCTGGGTGACGGTGATGGTCGTGTTGGTGACGTTGTGCGTGGGCCGGGTGTTCAGCGACAACAACTTCCTCGAAGAGATGAACATGGTCACCCGCGTCTTCGCGGTGATCCGCGCCAACTACATCGAGAAGGTGGAGTCGAAGAAGCTGTTCGAGGGCGCGTGCCGGGGCATGGCCGCCGCGCTGGGCGACCCCCACAGCGTCTACTTCGACGTGGACCAGAATGAGCGCTTCACCAGCGACACCCAGGGCGAGTTCGGCGGCTTGGGCATCGAGATCGGCATCAAGGACGGCATCCTTACCGTCATGTCGCCCATCGCCGGCACGCCGGCCTACGAGGCGGGCATCCTGCCCGGCGACCGCATCATCGAGATCGATGGCGAGTCTACCGAAGGCATCTTCATCAACGACGCCGTTAAGAAGCTGCGCGGCCCCGTGGGCTCCAAGGTCACCATCACCATCCGCCACGTCAACGGCCGCGCCAACGAGAAGATCACCATCACCCGGGCCAAGATCAAGCCCGCGTCGCTCGAACAGGTGATGATCGATCCGGAGCGTAAGATCGCGTATGTCCACTTGCTCCACTTTACCAGCCACTTGGGCGAGGAGTTTGACAAGACGCTTTCGGAGTTGACGGCGCAGGGGATGAAGGGCTTGGTGCTGGACCTGCGCGGCAACCCCGGCGGCCTGCTTGACGTGGCCGTCAACATCTGCAACCACTTCATCGCCGAAGGCAAGATCGTCAGCGTCAAGGGCCGCCGGCCCGAAGGCGACCGGGTCTACGTGGCGCAGAAGCCGGGCACGCTGACCCACGTGCCGGTGGTGTGCCTCATCGACCGCGGCAGCGCCAGCGCGTCGGAGATCGTGGCCGGATGCCTGCGCGACCACAAGCGCGCCCTGATTGTGGGCGAGCGCAGCTATGGCAAGGGCTCGGTGCAGATGCCCTTCCCCATTCCGCCCGGCGGCGCCCTCAAGCTGACTACCGCCCGCTACTACACTCCCAACGACACGCCCATCATGGACGGCAAAGGCATCGTGCCGGACATCCTCATCCCCATGAGCACGGAACTCCAGCTTGCCCTGCGCATGCAAGAGCGCGAGGACAAGCTGCGCGGCGCCTACAAGGTCGGCGTTTCGGGATTGCGCGGCGAGACGGAACCCAAGCCCGAGGCCAAGGACGCCAAGCAGAAAGAGCAGCCCAAGCAGGCCGCTCCTGTCCTGGACGGCGATGAGGACGAGGGCGTGGGCCGGCGCGAGCGCGTGGAAGACATCCAGTTGAAGGGGGCGCTGAAGATTCTGGAGGTCCAGATGAACGCGCGGCAGGCAGGCGGGTGATGAGGGTTCTGGGCATCGAGTCCTCGTGCGACGAGACCGCCGCGGCGGTCGTGGAGGACGGCCGGCGCGTCTTGTCCAACGTGGTGGCCTCGCAAGAGGCCTTGCACGTGCCCTATGGCGGCGTTGTGCCGGAGATCGCGTGCCGCGCCCACCTTGCCGAAGCCGTGCCCGTGGCGCGCAAGGCGCTGGAATCGGCCGGTCTCACCCTGGCGGATATGGACGCCATCGCGGTGGTGAACCGGCCGGGCTTGATCGGTTCGCTGCTGGTCGGCGTCTCGGTGGCCAAGGGCATGGCCTGGGCTTCGGGCAAACCCCTCGTGTCCGTGGACCACATCCACGCTCATCTCTACGCCGCGGCCCTGGAGCGCGAAACGCCCGCCTATCCCTCGGTCGGCCTGGTCGTCTCCGGCGGCCACTCCAGCCTGTACCACTGCCGCACGCCCATTGACCTCGAACGCATGGGCGCCACGATGGACGACGCCGCGGGAGAGGCCTTCGACAAGGTCGCCAAGCTGTTGAACCTGGGTTATCCCGGCGGGCCCGCCGTGGAGCGAACCGCATCCGGCGGCGATCCCAAAGCCGTGCGCCTGCCGCGGAGCTGGCCCAGCGCCGGCGCCTTCGACGCCGC
>CAYYEE010000757.1:0-2090 GCA_964470775.1 uncultured Planctomycetota bacterium
ATCTCGCGCCAGATCTGGTGGGGCCACCAGATCCCCGCCTGGCACTGCGACGCCTGCAAGAAGATCACCGTGGCCCGCCAGGACCCGGACCGCTGCTCCCATTGCGCCTCCACCAACATCCGCCGCGACCCGGACGTGCTGGACACGTGGTTCAGCTCCGCGCTCTGGCCGTTCAGCACGCTGGGCTGGCCGGACAAGACGCCGGAACTCGATTTCTACTACCCCACCTCCACCCTCGTCACCGACCGCGGCATCATCTTCTTCTGGGTCGCCCGCATGGTCATGATGGGTCTGGCCATGCGCAACGAAGTCCCGTTCCGCGACGTCTACATCCACGGCACCATCCTGGACGAAGAAGGCCGCAAGATGAGCAAGTCGCTGGGCAACGGCATTGACCCGCTCATCATGATCGGCGGCGGAACCCAGGAGTACCTGGGACAGTCCTACGAGTGCGACGGCTACGGCGCGGACGCGGTGCGCTACAGCCTGGTCATGCTGTCCACCGAAGGCCAAGACCTGAAGCTCTCGCCCACGCGCTTCGAGATGGGCCGCAACTTCGCCAACAAGGTGTGGAACGCCGCGCGGTTCGTGCTGCTCAACCTGGCCGAGACGCCCCCCGGCGCCACGATGGGCCCCATCGAGGCCCTCGAAGACCAATGGATCCTCAGCCGGCTTGCCGCCACGGCCGCCGCCGTCACCCAGAGTCTCGAAGAGTTCCACTTCAACGACGCCGGCCGCCAGATCTACGACTTCATCTGGCGCGAGTTCTGCGACTGGTATGTCGAGATTTCCAAGCCGCGCCTGCGCCTGGCCAAGCCCGGCGACCCGGTGCGCCACGTCCTGGCCCACGTGCTCGACTCGCTCCTAAGGATGCTGCACCCGTTCCAGCCGTTTCTGACGGAAGCCGTGTGGCAGCGGCTCAAGGTGGTGGCGGAGAAGAACGGCCTGCGCTGGCCCGGCAGCCAGTGGCCGGCGGCGCTCATGCTCGCGCCCTGGCCCAAGCCCGACGCCGCCCTGGCCGCGCCCCAAGCTGAAACGGCCATGAACCTCATTCAGGACCTGACGCGAGCCGTGCGCAACATCCGCGTCAAGATGAACGTCCCGGAGCGCAAGCCCCTCAACGTGATCGTCAGCCTGGCCGACGCGGCCGCGGTCTCGTGTTTGCAGAACAACGCGCGCCTATTGCGGAGCCTGGCCTGTGTCGAGGAAGTGACCGTGGGCGTCAACCTGCCCCAGCCGGAGAAGTCCGCCACGGAGGTCATGGCCCAGGCCCAGCTCTTCGTGCCGCTCAGCGGCCTGATCGACGTAGCTGAAGAGCGCGAACGCCTCTGCCAGGCGATCGCCAAGCTCGAAAAGTACCGCGGCGCCATTCTCAAGAAGCTCGACAACCCAGGCTTTGTCTCGCGCGCGCCGGCGAACGTAGTCCAGGCCGAACGCGACAAGCTGGCGGAGACGGAAAACCAGATCGCGGCGCTCAACAAGAGCCTCTTCGATCTGGCGTGACGCGCGCCGGTGTGTGCAGGCCGGTCCTTGTTGGCCGGCTTCGTCAGAACCGAAGGAAGCCGCACAGCGCAAAGGCGAACACGCCATGCTGGAAACCGTAACGCAGTTGACCGCCATCCTGCCCAACCGCCCCGGCGCCCTGGCCGACCTCCTCAAAGTGCTGGAGGAGAGCAAGGTCAACGTGCTGGCTCTCTGCGTTGTCGACACCGCCGAACACGGCCTGGTCCGCTTTGTCGTGGACGACCCGGCCAGGGCGCAGTCCTCGCTCGAACAATGCGGCATGCCCTTTGGCGTCAACGCCGCCCTGTCGCTGCTGGTCCCCAACCTGCCCGGCGCCCTGGCCCAGGCCGCGCGCAAACTGGGCGCCGCCAAGGTGAACATCGACTACGCCTATTGCAGCGCCGGCGGCCCGGGCGAGGCGCGGGTCATCCTGGGCGCTTCGAACCCCAAGAAAGCGCAGACGCTTCTGGGCAAAGACTGACCCGCGGCCGCCGCAGTGTAGCAGCCTGTTGAAAATGTCGCGTCTGTTCCGGGGACACGTTGCGATCCCGCCGTTGGCGGGCTGAGGCGCCATATCCCCGCCGACG
>CAYYEE010000758.1:0-2090 GCA_964470775.1 uncultured Planctomycetota bacterium
GGCCGGGGAGGGCGGCGCGGAGGTGGAGGTCGGCGATGTGGAGGATGCGCATGGGGTGTGGGGGCTTCCTCAGGTCTGGCGCCGGGTGGTTGCATTCGTGCCCGCGGATGGTTTCGATACCGTGTCCCCCCGCTATGCTTTGTTCCGGGGACACGTTGCGGTCCCGCCGTTGGCGGGCTTGCGCAACATGTCCCCGCGGCCGCCTTGCTCTGCTTTGCTAAGGGGATACGTTGCGATTCCGTCTTTGACAGGGTTGCGCAACATGCCCCGTGCCGCTATTTGGATGGGGCGGGTTTTGGGGGTATGGTCGCGATGGTGATGTTGAGGCCGCCGGCGTCCTGGACGTGCTGGGCATTGCGGGTGAGGTCGCCGACGACGCGGCGGACGTAGTGGATGAGTTCGTTGAGGTCAATCTGTCCGTCGTCGTTGCCAGCGGAGTTCTTGTCGGCGCGGCTGTCGGCGGCGCCGGCGAGGCCCAGGCAGATGGCGTGGGCGAAGGCGCCGTGTCCGCCGCCCCAGTTTTCGCTTTCCTGGCTGATTTCGCCAGCGGCGCTGGAGCTGACGGCGCGGATGCGTTCGCGGGCGAGTTCTTCGATGCCTTGGGCGACGCTGGCGGGGACGAGGCGGATGTCTTTGGCGCCGGGGGGTGTGATGCCGCCGCTGTGGCAGGCGTCGGCGAGGATGACGGCGCGGCGGGCTTCGATGACGCCGCGTTCAAAGGCGCTGGCGATTTGCCAGACGGGGAAGCCGGTGGTCTCGAGCTTTTCGGGGTGGGTGTCGTAGCAGAGGAAGTAGCTGTTCTTGGGGCGGGCGGGGTCGAGGGCGCCATGGCCGCTGAAGAAGACGAGGACGAGGTCGTTCTTCTGGGCTTTTTTGAGGAAACCGAAGATGGCTTCGGAAACGGCGGCTTTGGTGGCGGCGGCGTTGGTGAGGAGGACGACGTTTTCCTTGGGCCACATGGCGGGGGAGCCGGCGGTGAGTTGGTCGTAGAGGCTTTGAGCGTCGCGGTGGGCGAAGCGGAGGCCGGCCAGGCCGAGGACGCCGGCGTGCTGGTATTGGCTGACGCCGACGATGACGGCCCAGCGCTGGGCGACGGGGCCAAGGGGTTCGACATCGGTTTCGGTGAGGGTGCGTGGGTCCATGGGGGCTTCGAGGCGGGTGGCGTATTGCTGGCAGGCTTCGCGGACGTCCTTGGTGTCGAGGAGGGACCAGATGGCGTCGCGGAGGAAGGTGTAGCGGCGGTTGAGGTAGGAGGCCTCGCTGTACCAGTCCTTGGAGAAGACGCTGGGGGTCCATCCGAAGATAGTGGTGGAGTGGATTTCCTGGTCGGTGATCCTCATGCGGCGGGAGCGTTTTTCGAAGAGGAAGACGCCGTCTTTGTCGTAAAACTTGAGGATGATGCTTTCGCCGATGACCTTGATGATTTCGGTGGGCCAGATGCCTTGGGTGGCGACGGTGGTCCCGATGTCCGGGGATTCGAGGGAGAGGTCCTCGGGGTGGATCTCGACGTCAACGTAGACATAGACGTCCTGGAGGGGGTCGAGGGGGAAGGTGGCGCGGATCTTGCCGGAGAGACTCTCGGCGTGGTCGCGCTGGGTTTGGTCCTTGTACCAGGTTTCGGGGTAGATGACTTTGCGCAGGCGGACGAACCTGTTGGTGAGGGCGGTCTTTTCGGGGTAGGGGTTTTCGATGGTGGTGCGATAGGAGGCGCAGCCGGCGGCGAGGAGGACGGTGGAGGCGATGGCGATGAGCGTCGCGCGCGGGCATCGGCTGGCGTTTATGGCGTTCTCCCAGGAGCAAGGTCTGTGCGCGGGCGCCGGCAGGTGTGGCCGGCGGTCAGCGTATGTAGAAGGTCCACGAGGTTTCGGCCCAGGCTTCGGGGCCGATGCGTTCGAGTTCTTTGGCGAGTCGCTCGAGGATGTGGCTGTCTTGCGCGGGGGCGGCGGTTTTGACGCCGAGCAGGTGTTGCTGGAGGCCGAGGTCGAGGGGTGTGGTGGAGGCGATGGCGCGGAGGCCTTCCCAGCCCTGGGGACCGTCGATGAGGAGGGCGTAGCTCGATGGATCGGGGATGGTGAGTTCGTGGCCGGCTT
>CAYYEE010000759.1:0-2090 GCA_964470775.1 uncultured Planctomycetota bacterium
CAGGGCGTTCCACACTTTGGCGGGTTCGGGCGGGTTGAGTTCCAAGGCGCGGCGCAGCCACTGGGCGGCGTCGTGGGGCTGCTGGGCGGCCAGGAGGCAGGCGCCGAGGTTGTAGGCCCACTTGGGCTCGCGCGGTTCGAGGACGCAGGCGCGTTCGAGGTGGGCGGCGGCCTGCTGGAAGCCGCCGCGCATTTGGAGCAACTGGGCGGCCATATCGCGGGCCAGGGCGCAGTCGAACTCCTCGCCCAGGTTGAGGCGGGCGGCGAGGTCGCTCATGGCCTGGCGCCAGGGGCGGTCCTGGACATAGGCGGCGGGGTTGAAGCTCCAGGGCAGCACGCGCAACGCCGGGAGGCCCGCGGCCGCGGAGCGGCGGACAAAGACCACGCGGGCATCGTCCCAGTAGACAGTCTGCCAGTTGGCGTCGGCGCTGAGCGCGCCGAGCAGCTCGGGCGAGGCGGCGCGGCTCTTCATGTCGGGGGCTTGCGACCAGATGACGGCGATGGTGTTGACGTTCAGCTTGTCCAGCGCCTGCGTCCAGCCCGGGCCGGCGTTGAGGACCTGGGAGTATGTCTTCATGACGCGCTCGCCGAAGACATCCACGCGGCCGTCCACGAAGGGGAGCCAGGGCGGGCTCTGGAGCCAGCGGGCGAAGTCCTTGTCCGCGCCCTGGTTGAGGCGCCAGATGTAGTAGTTGCCGTCGCCGTATTCGTTGAAGATGGCGCCGCCGGGTCCTTTGCGGGCCAGGAACTCGGCGGTCTGAACCGGGTACTTGCCCTCTTCGACGCCAAGACCCGCGTAGCGCAGGCCGAGGCCGAGAGGGGCGAGGGGGTCGGGGCCGAATCCCAGGACCATGAGGGATGCGGCGAGGGCCAGGACGCAGACGGCGGCGGCAAGGGCTCGGCCGGCGCGGCGGCGGTGGAGCATGGGCGCAAGGAGGGGCGAGAAGCCCGCGGCCACGATGGGCGCCGTGACAAACGCCAGAAGGGCGATGTGACGGCGGGCGGTGAGGGAGAGGAGGCCGAAGGCGGCAAGGGTGAGGGCTTCGTCGAGGCGGAGCCGCCGGCCGCGGGCAAAGACGGCGACCAAGAGCAAGGGGACGAAGAAGTTTTGCGGGGATATCCAGACGTCCAAGCCCGCGGGTTTCCATTCGTTGATGGCTTGGCGGACGACGGCGCTGGTGGTGAGGTCGAGCGGCACAAGCAACATGCGGCAGCCGTAAGGGTTGACGCAGACGGCGGCCACGGCGGCGACGAAGGCCAGCGTCAGAGCGGCGGCGAGGCGGGGAGAAGGCTGGGCGGCGCGGAACCAGCGCGTCCACTTGGCGAATGTGGCCGTTTCGGGCAGACGGTGCGCCCAGAGGCCGACCCATGCGGCGCCGGCGGCGATGGCAAGCAGGACCCATCCGGCCACGTAGGCGCCGTGGAAGTTGCTCCAGAGGGCAAACAGAACGGGCGTGAGCCACAGGAGGCGGAGCTGGCCGTTACGAGTCGCTTCGATCGTGAGAAGAAGAGCGCCGAAGATGGCGTAGCTGAAGACTTCGGGGCGGACGGCGAACCTGGGCGCGCCAGCCACGGCGGCGGCAAGGATGGCCAGGGCGGTGGCCGCGCCGTTGGCGCCACGCAGCATGCAGACGCGCGCCAGCATGGCAAAGGCAACTGCGTAAAGGAGCGACTTGAGGAGGATGGCGCCGGCTGTGGTCAGCCACGTGTGGGCCAGATAGATGATGACTTGGGACAGCCACTCGAACTGGATCCAGGGGAGGTGGAACAGGCGGCCTACGCAGGTGAACGGCTCGGTGGTGGCGGGGCCGTTGTGAAGGGCGAACCACCCGCAGCGGATGTGGTGCCAGACGTCGTAGCTGTGGTAAGGCCGCAAGCCCATGAAGAAGACGGCCGCCACGGCCGCCAAGGGCAGGAAACGGGCGGGGCTTCCGGGGGTTGCGCCGGGGAGGGTCATGGCTGGCCGCGCCCTTTTCCATCGCGCCAGAATCGTGGCGCGGAGGAGCCGCTAGACACGGGGAATGGACTAGCAGCCTGTTGAAAATGTCGCGTCTGTTTCGGGGACACGTTGCGATCCCGCCGTTGGCGGGC
>CAYYEE010000760.1:0-2086 GCA_964470775.1 uncultured Planctomycetota bacterium
CGCCGGTCCTACCGAGGCGCTTGATTCGCGGTCGTTCGTGCGGTCTTCTCAGTCGAAACGGATCGGAAGAAGTCTCTCACAGAATCAGCCTATCTGATTCCTCTTGAATTCGGAGCCAAGACACCTAGGGGCGCGAGGGGGGCAGGGGATAGTTGATGACGCCGAAGCAGTAGAGCCTCGCGCTAAGTTCCTTGGCCGTGTGCGCGGCGAAGGCGGCGCGCCACTTAGCTGTGGCCTCCGCGTCGCCGGCGTTGATCTCCGCGTCAGATAGTCCGAGAATCTCCTGATAACGTTTGTAGTAAGCCATGCCGCAGCGCTTCTGCCCTTCTCCCTTGTCGTGGCACTGGGCCGCCGAAAGGAGTCTGCCTTCCGCGTCGGGAAAGACACAGAGGTACGTAGCGTCCGCCATGGCCCAACGCCCGTCCGCATGACATTCGGCGATGCAGTGTCCGGTTTTGCCGTCCGCGTAGAACAACTGCACGATGCGCGCGGGAATGCCGCTGACCTGGCACAGGCGCACGAAGACGCGGGCCTGTTCATTGCACCAGCCCTGTCTGCTCCGCAGCAAAGACTCGTCGTCGAGGTTGCGGTCGGAGGCTACCTTGCCCCCGAACGGTGGGGCGCAAGGGTGCTTGACTCTGGACGTTCCCTTTGTGAGGAGCGCGACGGCGCGTTCGGTATCCGTGCGACAGCCAGCCGTCACCTCTTTGGCCAGCGCCTCAAACGATGGCAAGGTGCCCTGGCGGTAGTTGACGCGAAGGGGGGTGTACTCGCTGTATAGAAAGGCGGCGGTCTCGGGCCGGTAGTTGATGAACTGGTTGGCGTGGTAGCGGTCCACCCCGCGCACATTCATAGCCAGGGGTTCATCACAGTCGCGGAAGGGCATGGGCAGCCCGTTTCGGCCGCGGAAAGGCAAGATGCGTTCGGGCAGGTCTTCCTTGGCCCACGCAGGGCAGTCGGGGGGGTTGTAGTCGGGATGATTGAGGTCGTGGTTCTTCATGTTTGTCCCTTCTCAGGCTCAGATGGAATCGAGGAATCCTTCCGGCACATGTGCTGCGTAGACCTGAGCAACTCCCGTGACAATCGAGTTGAACACCACAAAACCGTTGTCTGGCGTCATGTAGGCGTGGGCGTGACTGTACTGGCAAGAGCCTTGACGCGTGTGCGAATCACACAGACGCAGTGTCTTGCCTGTCTTGATGTTGCCGATCAGAATGTGACCTGTCGTGTGATCGTCGGCGATGAAGAAGCGCCCGTCGTCGGACGCGGCGAGGTGGTTGTACAGGAGCCCCTGCGCCACCACGGCCGGTTTGGTCTCACCGGCCGCGACGGAGTAGATGGCGCCTGGGGGCATGTGCGCTTCGGCTGGCGGCGGCTGGCCGAACGTGACGAACGAACTGGCGGAAACGTCGTAGTGCCCGGCGGTGAAGAGGACGCGGCCGGTGTGGCCCAGCCAGCACTCATGACCCATGATGGGAGGAGTGTGCGGCCTGCCGGCAGGCAGGGGGGTGACCTTTCCCGTTTCGACTTCCACCAGACAAAGCGTAGCTCCCATCTTGCCGGTGAGGGCCATGCCGCCATTGGGAAGGTTCAGGCGGCAACCTCGGTTGATCTGCACAAGAACATGGCGCCCCTGGGAGGGCTCGAACTGGAGGTGAGGATTGCACATGTCCTCAATCTCGCAGAGGTCATCAATCCTGCCGCTGACCAGGTCAATGCGGCGCAATCCGAAGACGTTGTCCTTGGATGGGAACGGACCGCACACGTACCAGCGTTCATCCGGAGAGACTGAACCGCAAGGTGGCGGACTGCCATCGAAGGACGTCATCTCCTTCGTGGCGACCGTATTGAGGTCCAGCCGCCAAAGGCTCCAACCTTCGTCGCGGCGCGTGACGAAGTAGACGGCTCCGCGCGGGGAATTTGCGCCAGTGACCCATCCTTCGGCCGCTTTGCAAAGGCGCAAAGAGCGCATGTCGCAGACCCACACCTGGGGCAGGCGGCCAAAGGGCGCGCGGCAGATGGCGATGCGGTTTCCATCAGCCGTGGCGTAACGCTGTTCGCAGTAGATGTTCGTGCTGGTCACGGG
>CAYYEE010000761.1:0-2083 GCA_964470775.1 uncultured Planctomycetota bacterium
GACAAAGCCCGCCCGAAGACACCCGAGAACCTCTTGGTTGTCTCGGCCGCCGACGTCTTTGACGCGGACAAAGGCTACGGTTTCGACAAGCCCGTCACCCCCGCCGTCCAGACCCGCTGCGACTCCAAGAACTACTACGGCAAACCCTACAGCCCCCTCATCAGCGGCTGCCTCGGCTCGCGCAAAGGCGCCCGCTTCCGCATCGCCGTCCCAGACGGCGACTACATCCTTCACGTCATCTCCGGCGCCCCCTTCCCCTCCTACGACCGCCCCTCCGACACATTGATTCAGTCCGCCGGCCAGAAGCTCCTCATCGAGAACTTCTACACCTGCCGCACGCTCATGCGCGGCGACCTGCCCGTCACCGCCAAAGACGGCCAAGGCATCACCCTCGACATCTCCACCCGCACAACCTGGGTGCTGGCCTCCATGCTCCTCTACCCCGTTCAAGACGCGGCCAAGGCCCGCCTCGCCCTCGACGACTTCCGCCGCGAGCTCTACCGCTACCCCATGGAAGACCACTACGCCAAACGCCTCTGGTTCCGCATCCCCCCCGAAGGCCCCGACCCCCTGCCCGCCGCCGAAGCCGCCCAAGGCTGCGCCGTCTACCGCGTCCCCGCGGCCAAGCCCGTCGCCCTCTGGCATGTGCCACAGCCCGAAGACTGGCGCGCCGGTCCCTTGCGCGCCTTGGCCGGACCGGGCGAAACCGCCAACGTCTCTCTCGCCGTCCACGCCGCCAAGCCTCTCTCAAATGTCACGATCGCCGTCACCCCGCCCCACGCCTCCGTCACCGTCACCCCCTGGGTCGTCCGCCAAAGCGAACGGCCCCTCGGCCGCGGCTCCCTCAATCAGTGGGCCGACCAGCCCGACGTCATCGAGCCCCTGGAACCCGCGGACCTCCAACCCGGCCAGAACCAGCAATTCCTCATCGGCCTGCGCCCCAGCGCCCAGACGCCCCCCGGCGTCCACACCGGCGCCGTCTCTGTCCGCGCCGAAGGCAAAGAAATCGGCCGCTTCGAGATCCGGCTCAGCGTCCTCCCCTCCGCCCCCCCCGAAGACCCCGCCTTCTCCGACGGCGCCTACTACACCCCCTTCCTCAACATCTCCCACCGCTCCGACCCCACCGACGCCCAGCCCAACTGGGCCAGCCTCACCGACGCTGAAAAGGACATCGCCATCCGCGCCGAGCGCAACGCCCTCGCCGACCTCCGCGCCCACGGCCTCAACACCATGCACCTCACCATGCCCAGAGGCACGGCCGTTCAAGGCCCCGATGGCGTCCTCTTCAACCCCGGCGACGTCATCCCCATCTTCATGGACCTCCTCAAGCAGACCGGCTTCACCGTCCGCCCCGTGATCTTCAGCCTCCAAGCCGACTATGACGTCGGCGGCGCCATGCTCACACCCGAAGCCAAACGCGCCGGCGTCGAACTCAAGCAACGCCCCGACCGCCACCTCCTCGAAGGCAAGCTCTCCAAGCCCTTCCTCGACGGCATCACCTCCCTCGTCCGGCAGATCGAAACCGAGCGCAAGAAGCGCGGCTGGCCCGAGCTCATCTATGACCTGTGGGACGAACCCGGCGTCCCGGGCTCCGGCCCAGCCCACGATATGTACGCCGCCATCCGCGCCGCCGGATGCAAGACCTACCTCACCATCGTCCCCGACATGGCCAAGATCATGGGCGACGTGCTCGACATCCGACTCTACGCCGGCGGTCCCGGCGCCCGCGGCGGCGAAGCCGAAACCCCCGAACAGGTCCTGGCCATGAAGAAAAAGTACGGGACCCAGTGGTGGGACTACAGCGGCGGCTGCGTCCGCTTCGACCGCTTCGCCCGCAACGAAGTCGCCTACTACTGGTGGTCCTGGAACTTCGACGGCCACTGCCCCTGGAAATGCATCAAGTGGACCGGCGACTACCGCAACGACTATGACGGCTGGGACGTCCACCCCGTTGTCCCGTCATCCCAAGGCATGATCACCAGCACGATCGGCTGGGAGATGGCCCGTGAAGGCAAGCAGGACCGCAACCTGCTCAGGCACATCGAGACGCAGGCGGGCCACAAGGACACGCCTGCCGCGCGCG
>CAYYEE010000762.1:0-2076 GCA_964470775.1 uncultured Planctomycetota bacterium
GGGGTGGGGGGATTCGGTCTTGAGGGCAAGGGCGACTGTGGTGATGGAAGTGTCGGGGGTGGTCTCGATGGTCTTGGTGACGAGGAGGCCGGGGGCGAACTTGGCGGTGTAGACGAGCTTCTGGCCGCCGGGCTGGGAGGCGGGCTGCTCGGCGACGTCGTAGACGCGGGTGTCGAGGGGGAAGCGGTGGCTGGGGTCGCGCACGAGGAGGGTGGGCGGGAGGGCGGCGAGGAGAGGCGAGCCGGCGTCGGGGGCGCGGAGGAGTGTGAGGCCTTTGCCTTTGTCGGCGGGGGCGTTGGTTTCGTCGTATTTGTTGAGGCGGAGGGAGAGGAGGACGGCGCCGCGGTTGGACCAGAGGGCGGAGGCGCAGTCTTCGGGGCCGCCGGTGGCGGTGTCTTTGACGTCGGCGGCTGGGGCGAGGGCCTGGGGGGCGGCGGGGGCGGGCTTTTCGGCTTCCTGCTTGGCCTCGGCTTCGGCTTGCTCGATGAGCCTGGCGGCCTGCTGGCGCTTCCATTCTTCGCGCTGGCGGGCTTTGGTCTGCTCGCGGTGCATCCAGAAGATCATGATGACCGAAATGAGCAAGAAGGCAATGATGCTGCGTTTGTCCACGATACTCTCCAGAGGAGGGCCGTCTGAGAAGCGAGTCGAGGGCGGTCATTTGCCCTCGCGCAACCGGTCGCCCAGCCAGTTGTCGAGCTCCGGGATCGCGTAGATCTTCTTGGCTGTGGCCTCGAAATCGTAAGGGACGCGAACCCACTGGACTACTTCGCCGTCGAACAAGACGTAGCAGGCCCTGTTGTCGAGGTCGCGGGGCTGCCCAACGGAGCCGACGTTGAAGATGGCCTTGCGCGAGTCGATGCGGAACTGGAGGCCGAGTTCTTCGGGGGAGTAGTAGCGCATGTCTTCGGTCCAGACGCCGGGGACGTGGGTGTGGCCGACGAAGCAGACGTGCTGCGTTTTTTCGTAGATGCGGTTGAGCTTGACGGGGTTCCGGGCGTCGGAGGGATAGATGTATTCGCGGGTGGGGGCGACGGGGGAGCCGTGGACGAGGAGGACGCCGTTGGATTCGTATTCGAGCTTGAGGCTGCCAAGGAAGTCCCAGCGGAGGGCGTTGGCTTTGCGTTCGGCGTCGGAGAGCATGTCGAACTGGGCGGCGGTCCAGCGGACGGCGGAGCTGGCTTTGCGGTTGAAGCCTCTGGCCTGGACCTCGTGGAGGACGGCTTCTTCGTGGTTGCCGAGGAGGACGAGGGGGAAGCTGGAGGCGGCGTCGACGCACTCTTTGGGGTTGGGGCCGTAGCCGATGACGTCGCCGAGGCAGATGACGTCGCGGACGCCGCGCTCCTTGATGTCGCGAAGGACGGCGGCGAAGGCTTCCATGTTGCTGTGAATGTCGGAGACAATGGCCTGCATGGGAGATTCTGCGGGGCGGGCTCAGGATTTGGGCGCCGGGTCGTCTTGGAGGTCCGTCCGGCGCCGCTCGACGGACCACTTGAGGCCGCACGGTTCGCACACGGCCAAGCCTTGGGCCACGGAGAGGCGGGCTCCGCACTTGGAGCAATGGAGCTCGGCCTCCTCCACGAGCATGTTGGGGATGCCGTCGGCGACCGCGTAGGAGGCGCGGCAACGGCGGCAGACCAAGCGGTCCTGGCGCTCGTCCAAGGCCCCCAGACACCAGGGGCAGGCCAGGATCTCGAGCAACTGGGGGGCAAGCTTCATGGGTGTTCCCCGTGACGCGGCCGGGCGGCAACGCATCCGCCGGGCCGGGCGCGGCCTTTCCATGTTGACTATGCATCATCTTAACAGGGGGGGAGGGTGAATGCAACGGCGGGCCACGCGAAGACGCGGGGAGGAACGGCGACGGCAGGAAGCCACAGACGCCGGCCTCGATGGGAACCAGAGGCGGGCGGGGGGACGGGGGTTGGGGTATACTGGGCGAGGGGAGGACGGTTCTGGAGGAGGCGGGTGGATGAGCGCGTGGTATCCGGTGTTTCTGGACCTGCGGGGGCGGAGGTGCGTGGTGGCGGGCGGGGGCGCGGTGGCGGCGCGGAAGGTGGCGGGGTTGCTGGCGGCGGGGGC
>CAYYEE010000763.1:0-2073 GCA_964470775.1 uncultured Planctomycetota bacterium
CGCTCAAAGGCCGAGTGCAGCGATTTCAAGGCACGGCCGTGTCCGTGGGCCGCAACCCGAACTACGACCTAGCCTTTGACGCCAGCCACGACCTGTCCGTCTCGTGGCGGCACGGCCGGTTCCTGTGGCGCGCCGGCGAGTGGTTCTACGAAGACCTGAACAGCCGCAACGGCACGCTGGTGGACGGGGTGGCGCTGTCGTCGTGCCGCATCACGGATGGCGCGACGCTGCGTTTCGGCCTTCAAGGGCCGGAGGTGCGCGTGAGCCTGGCGCCCAGCCCGGCCACGCAGGCCATTGCCCCGATTTTCACGCACGGCGCGGCCGAGGACGTAGAGAGCATTCCGGTGGTGCGGCTGGATGCCTTGGCCATTGGCCAGTCCGTCACCATCGGCCGCGCTCCGGACCAAGGGCTGCGGCTGCCCCACCCCAGCGTGTCACATCTCCACGCCGCCATCCGCCACACACTCCGCGGGTTCACCATCGAAGACTTGAACTCGACCAACGGCGTCTACGTCAACAGCCAGCGTGTGCTGAACCGCTGCCTGCTGCGCAACGGCGACCGCATCAACATCGGCGTATACGTGCTGACCTTTCTGGGCGGGCGGCTGCAGACCGTTGACCGCGAGGGCAACCTGCGCGTGGAGGCGGTCAACCTTTCGCTGTCGGCGCTGCGGCGGGGCCAGCCTGGCGCCCCGGGCGCGGGCGACATTCTGCGCAACATCTCCCTGGTCATCCGGCCGCAGGAGTTCGTCGGGGTCCTGGGTCCGTGCGGGGCGGGCAAGTCCACTCTGGTCAACGTGCTGGCCGGCCGGCTGAGGCCCACGGGCGGCGCGGTGTGCTACGACGGCGAAGACCTGGTGAAGAACATTGACCTCTACCGTCCGCGCATCGGCTATGTGCCGCAACAAGACATCGTGCACGGCGAGCTGGATGTGGAGAGCGCGCTGCGCTACGCCCTGAAGCTGCGCCAGCCAGACATCAACCGGCGCGAGGCCACGGCGCGCGTGGACTCGATTCTCGACCAGCTTGGCCTGGCCGCGGACCGGCAGCGGCAGATCTGTCTGCTCAGCGGCGGCCAGCGCAAGCGCGTAAACCTGGGCGTGGAGCTGGTAGCGATGCCGGAGCTGCTGTTCCTGGACGAAGTGACCAGCGGCCAGGACATGGGCAAAGACTTGGAGATGATGGACCTGTTCCATCGCATCTCGCGGCAGGGGCGCACGGTGGTGTGCGTGACGCACAATGTGGAGTACGTGGACCGGTGCGACCTGGTGGCGCTGCTGTGCGGCGGCCGGCTGGTCTTCTACGGTCCGCCCAAGGACATGCTCGATTACTTCGGCATCCGCCGCGTCAGCGAGGTCTACCGCCGGCTGGAAGACCGGCCGTGCGAGGAGTGGGAGAGGGAGTACCTGCGCACGCGGTGGCGTCGCGAGTACGTGGATGCGCGGTCGCAAGTCCGGCCCGAGGCCGCGGCGCCGGCGCAGCCGTCCACGGCGTCGGGCGCGGTCTCTCGCGTTGTGGCGCCGGTAACCGCGCGCTCCACGCTGCTGGCGGCGCGGCAGTTCGCGACGCTGGCGCGGCGCTACGTGGCGGTGCTGTCCGCCGACGCGAGCAACCTGCGGTTGCTCTTCCTGCAAGCGCCCCTGATCGCCCTGATCGTGAGCCTTGTGCTGTGGCCGCCAGCGGCCTCGGCGCCGCTGGCCGAGATGGCCGCGCACCGGGGCAAGGTGGCGTTCATGCTGGCGCTGGTGGCGTGCTGGTTCGGGTGCTCCAACGCGGTGCGCGAGATTGTGAAAGAGACGGCCATTTACCTGCGCGAGCGGTTGTTCAGCCTCTCCATTCCGGCATACGTCACGAGCAAGGTCTTGCCGCTGGCGGCGCTGGCCGCGGCGCAATGCGCGGTGTTGCTGGCCATCGTCAAGGGGTTCACGAACATCGAGGGCGACTTTGGCCCGCAGTGGCTGGCGCTCTTCGCGGCGGCGCTGGCCTCGACGCTGATGGGACTGCTGGTCAGCGCGTTCGCGGCCACGCAGGACCGCGCCATGTCTCTGCTGCCGCTGGTTCTCATCCCGCAGG
>CAYYEE010000764.1:0-2071 GCA_964470775.1 uncultured Planctomycetota bacterium
CGCCGGATTATGTGGCGGAGTTGGACAAGCCGGCGGGCAAGCTGCGGATCGGACTGCCCAAGGAGTACTTCGGCGAGGGGCTGGACGCGGATACGGAGCGCTTGGTGCGCGCGGCGGCGGAGACGTTCCGCTCGCTGGGGGCGGAGATCGTGGACGTGTCGCTGCCGAACACGGAGTACGCGGTGGCGAGCTACTACATCATCGCTCCGGCCGAGGCGAGCAGCAACCTGGCGCGATATGACGGGACGCACTATGGCGCGCGGGCGCCGGGGGCGGACGACATCATCACGATGTTCTCGCGGACGCGGGCGCGAGGCTTCGGGCCCGAGGTCCAGCGCCGCATTCTGCTCGGGACGTACGTGCTGAGCGCGGGCTACTATGACGCCTACTACCTCAAAGCATCGCGGGTGCGGCGGTTGATCCGGCGCGACTTTGACGCGGCTTTCGAGCGCGTGGACGCGCTGGCGTGTCCGGTGGCGCCCACGCCGGCGTTTGCGTTTGGCGAGCTTTCGGACCCGCTGGCCATGTACCTGGCCGACGCGTACACGATTCCGGTGAACATGGCGGGTCTGCCCGGGATTTCCGTTCCCTGCGGGTTTTCCTCCGCGGGGCTTCCCGTGGGTTTGCAGTTGATCGGCCCGGCGCATGGCGACGCGGGCTTGCTGCGGGCGGCTTGGATGTATCAGCGGGAAACCGGCGGCTGGAAGCGGCCGAGCCTGTAGGCCCGGCGTCCGGCGGCCGGCAGGTTGTGACGACGCGGGAGAACGCGCCCAGGCGGTCTGGGGCGCGGGAGAGGGCGGATGTTGCGCGGATTGCACCCCAAAGACATTGTAGTGGCCGTGATCATCGCCGCGGCGGTAGGGGGCTACTTCCTGTGGGAGAAGCTGGCGCCCCGGCCGTCGGAGGAGATTCTGGCCGTGATCGCCCGCATGCGCGAGGCGGCGGAGAAGGGCGACGCGAAGGCGTTCCTGGCGGAGCTGGCCGCGGAGTACAAGGGGGAGATGGCCAAGCGAGCCCAGATAACCGAGTACGTGACGGATTACTTCCGGGAGTATGGGCCGACGGAAGTGAAGGTGCTCAACAGCGTGGTGACGGTGGAGGGCGTCTTGGCCGTGGCGAACGTGACGGCGCAGACGCGCGCGACGAACCGCGAGAAGTGGGGCGGCGACGGGGTGGAGTCGTCTTGGCTGCTGAAGTTCGCGCGCTACGGGGGGCGCTGGTACGTGGACGACATCGTGCCGCTGACGTTCATGCAGCAAGAGGTGGCGAGCTTCCATTTCCGCGAGGAATTGCGGAAGATCGCGGAAGCGACGCTGGCGGCCGCGGAGAAGCGGCTGGAGGTCGAGGCGGAGCGGACGCGTTCGGCGCATTCGGCGCGGATGGCCCAGATGGCGCGAGAGCACGAGGCGCTGCTGAAGCGCTTTCCAGCGGAAAGCGCGGAATGGCGGCTGGACACGTTTGACGATGGGGCGTTGATGTGGACGCCGTACTCGTGGGGGCACCCTTGCGCGTTGTCGGTGGTGGAGCGGGACGGGTCCAAGGCGCTGAAGGTGGTGGTTTCGCGTAGCGCCAAGGAGAAGGCGGGGATCGGGCGGCCGATCGAGCTGGACATGAGCAGCCGCGCGGCTTTGCGCGTGAGCGTCTACAACGACACAAGGCAGGACGCGCTGCTGGCTCTGGCGGTGAAGACGAACGGGGAGTGGTATGAATCGCCCAAGCAGACGCTGAAGCCCGGCGCGAACAAGGGGCTGGAGTTTGGTCTGCGGCAGCCGACGTTCAAGACGCAGAGTTCGGGGTGGACGCACAAGGTGGCGCTGCCGGGTCTGGACGGGATCGGGGAGGTGTTCTTCCTGATCTACACGGACCGGCCCGGGGTTTATTTTTTTGACGACATCGTGGCTGTGGCGGGAGACAAGGCGGCCGGGGTGGAGTCTGTTCCGCCGACCGTAGCTCCCGCGGACGCCGGGGCAAAGCCCGCCGACGCGGAGGCGGCGAAGACGGAGAGGGCCGCCTCTGACGCGGAGAAGGCAGGGAAGGCCGCGGCCGAGTCCAAGCCCAAAGCCGAAAAGAC
>CAYYEE010000765.1:0-2069 GCA_964470775.1 uncultured Planctomycetota bacterium
GCAGCATCACAACCCGCCGGTCCACCTTGCCCACGCCCATGATGAAGTCCGTGTTCACGCTGGCGCCGAAGCTCGGCGGCTCCTCGATCTGCGCCGCGGAGAGGTCCATGACCTCGGACACTTCATCCACGATCGCGCCCATCGTGATCCTGTCGTCTCCGCACACGACCTGAACGACGATGATGCACGTCCGCTCAGTGTCTTCCTTGGCTTCCATATCGAACTTCAGGCGCAGGTCCACCACCGGAATCACCTTGCCGCGAAGGTTGATGACGCCGCGCACAAAGGCTGGCGTCCTCGGTACCCGTGTCACGTTCATCATCCCGATGATTTCCTGAACCTTCAAAATCTCCACGCCATAGCTTTCGCCGCACAGCATGAAGGTCAGATACTTCCCCGCCGCCGCCATGCGCCTCGCCTGCGTTCCTGACGTCGTCGCCTCCACCGCCATCTTCTGTCCTCCTTCTCGGGGCCAGGTCAAGCGGTCACGTGGCCACCGCCGGCTCTTCCGCCGGGATGGACGCCACATCCGCCTGACTCTGTGTCTTCTGCTCTTCGCACCGGTGGGCCAGCCTGACAAGGCCGCCCACGTCCAAAATAAGGCCGACACGCCCGTCCGGCATGATCGCGCCGCCAGAGACGCCCGGCGTGTTCTCCAGCGCCCGCCCCAGGGACTTGATCACGATCTGCTGTTCTCCCATCAACTCGTCAATCACGATGCCGGCCTGCTTGCCGTCGTCGTCCACAACCACCACGAGCTTCTCCGCCAGGTTCTGCTCCGACCCGCTGATCTGGAACAGCCTGTCCAGGCGGAAGAGCGGGATGAGCCGTCCCTGCACCATAAGCATCTCCGCGCGGTTCAAGGCCGTGGACACATCACGCATTTCGGGACGGATGGACCTCACGATGGACAGCGTGGGGATGATGTAGGTTTCCTTCCCGGAACGAACGACCATGCCGTCTATGATCGCCAGCGTGAGCGGCAGGCGAATGGTGAATACGCTCCCCTTGCCCTGCTCGGACTGGATGTCCACCTGGCCGCGGAGCGTCTCGATATTGCGCTTCACGACGTCCATGCCCACACCGCGGCCGGAAACGTCGGTCACCTTCTTGGCGGTCGAGAAGCCCGCCTCGAAGATGAGGTTGTAAATGTCGCGGTCCGAAGGCGTCTCGCCCTCGCGCAGCATGCCGCGCTCGCGAGCCTTGGCCACAATCGCCTCCTTGTTCAGGCCGCGCCCGTCGTCGCGCACCTCGATGTGGATGCTCCCAGCCTTGTGATAAGCCCGCAGTTCCACGCGAGCCGTGGGCCGCTTGCCCATCTTCCGGCGCTCCTCCACGGAGTCCTCGATGCCGTGGTCCACGGCGTTGCGCACCATGTGCACCAGAGGATCGCCGATCCGGTCCACGACGGACTTGTCAAGCTCCGTGTCCTCGCCGGACATGACGAACTCCACATCCTTGCCCTGTTTCTTGGCAAGGTCGCGAACCAGGCGCGCCATCTTCTGAAACGTGGAGCGGATGGGCACCATGCGGAGCGAGGTCGCCATTTCCTGCAACTCGCGAGTGATCTTGTCGAGCTGGCTCATCGTGCGCATCAACTCGGACGACGCGAGCCCCTTGAGCTCCGGCGACTGGCTCACCATGGACTCGGCGATCACGAGCTCTCCAATCGTGTCCAGCAGCCGGTCCAGCCGGTCCGCATCCACCTTGACGGCTTCTTTCACCTTCACAGTGGGTGAAGACCGCGACGCCGTGTCCTGTTTTTGGGCGCGGAGGGCCTGCGCAACGTCCCGGGCGGACACAACGCCCTCCTGAACCAGCTCCTCGCCAAGCTTGGGCTTCTTCTCCGGGGCCATTTCCTGCTTCTTGAGGGCTTCGGCCACGACTTCAGGCTTCACCTTGCCTGTCTCGATGAGGATTTCGCCCACGCGCTTTCCCGGAGCGACCACAGGCGGGGGCGCCGCCTCAACCGCGCGGCCCGCGGCCGCGTCGCGGATTCTCTGGATCAGCGGATCTGTGGTCGTATCCGGCGCGGCGGGCTGGCCCGTGGCCATCGCCTCGCTTAGCCT
>CAYYEE010000766.1:0-2067 GCA_964470775.1 uncultured Planctomycetota bacterium
TCCCGCCGGCGCCTCCCCTGAAGAAAGCACAAGCGCGCCCGGACAGACATTCCGGGCTTCGGTCCTGCGCAGCAGCGCCGCGCGAGCGCCGTCGTAGACGTTGAACAGCCCATGCTCCCCAGCCCGCACACAGACCCCATCGTCCGGCGCGGAGTGCGTAGTCATGCTTACGGTTCGCCGCTGCGTCTTTGCGATGGCGGCTCCCCCCTCCGCGTTGGCCAGCGTCCTCAGGCCTCCCCGCCACTCGCCCGGCCACCCCTCAGCGGCCGGCAAAGGGCAGAGGCGCGCCAGCGTCAATGC
Organism: uncultured Planctomycetota bacterium; assembly: GCA_964470775.1. Lineage (GTDB taxonomy): Bacteria > Planctomycetota > Brocadiia > CAIUPP01 > CAYYEE01 > CAYYEE01. The sequence goes on from CAYYEE010000766.1 coordinate 301, forward strand.
CGTCAGCCCAGGCCATTCCTCTCCGCGCTCCCCCCACGCCTCCAACCCCAGCGCGAACAAAGAATCCGGCCTCACCCCGCCGCGCAAAGCGCCTTCCAGCGCGGCCGCCTCCAGGACTTCCGCGTCGCCCCGGTCCGGCGCCAGCAGCGGGTCAACCGTTCGCCCGCGCCAGAGCCACGCGAAAAAGCCCTCCACGTCACGCAGCGCCGTTGCCGCGCAATCCGGAGCCGCCAGTTCCGTTCCCTGCGTCCACGCACGCACACACAACGCGTCCGCCGCGCACAGCGTCCTCTCCACCAGCCCCTCCGGCGCGCCCGACAGCGCCGCCGCGTCCGCCTCGGCCAGCGCGGCCAAAACGTCATCGCGCGCCTGCATAGCTCCCGACACGTCCCGCCGCCAGACCGCCAGCGCCAGACGCGCCCGCGCGCGCCACGAACGCTCCGCGGGCCCGCGCCCCTGCGTCCGCTCGCTTAGCCGGTCCAACGCCCGCGTCACCGCGGCCGCGGATGCCCCGTCCACCTCCTCCCCAGCCGCAAAGAGCGCCTCGACCAAAACCTGCGCCGCCCGGCGCTCGGCCAAGCCGCTTCCGCGCCCGGCGTCCGCGGACCCTGCGGCCGGCGCCGCCCGCTTCATCGCATGCGCCAGCGCGCTCCGCGTCCGGTCCGCTCTGTGAAAACGCTGACCCGGCTCGCGCCACGCAAGAGTCAGCAGCGACAGCGCGCATTCCGGCCTCAGCTCCGGCCCAGCCCCGCCCTCCGACTCGAACAGCAGCCTCCCCGCGTACCACTCCACGCCCTCACGCACAACCCTGTCCGCGTTCCCCGGCGGGCTGGCAGCGGTCCGCTTGGCCTCTTCGGCGATACGGACGCGCAAGAGCTTCATGGCCGCCTGCCCGCTCACCGGCCGTTCATCAGCCACGCACACGCCGCCAAGCGCAAGCCCCCACGCCGCGGCCAGGACCCCCCAAAGCGCGAGGCCCGCGCCCTTGACCGCCGCCTGGCCGCCGAATATCCTTGAGCACCGTCGCATCCGCCCAGCCGCCACCTCCAGCAAAGCAAGCTTTCGCATGAAGACTCCGCCTCACAACGCCCAGCCCGCCGCCGTTCCCGCGCCAGCCGGCGAACCCTGTCCATTGTGCCCCACTCCAGCCGCCGGCGCCAGCGCCGGCGCCGCGCTGCCGCCGGGATCGCGCATCCTCCTCACCGCCGCCCAGATTCAGACCCGCATCCGCCAGATCGCCGGCCAAATCTCCACCGACTACAAAGGCCTCGACTTGCTCACCGTCGCCGTGCTCGAAGGCGCCCGCCCCTTCCATCGCGACCTTGTCCAGCGGCTCACGGTCCCCGCCGCCTCGGACGCGGTCCAGACCTCCTCTTACGGCCACGCCCACGCCTCCAGCGGCGTCGTCACTCTTAGCCGCGACCTCACTTCCAACATCACCGGCCGCCACGTTCTCCTCGTGGACGACATCGTGGACAGCGGCCACACCGCCGCCTTCCTCATAGATGCCCTCGCCCGCCGCCGGCCAGCCAGCCTCAAGCTCTGCGCCCTGCTCGACAAGCCCTGCCGCCGCGTCACCCCCGTCGCGCCTCACTACACATGTTTCACCATAAATGACGTCTTCGTCTTCGGCTACGGGCTGGACTACAAAGGCCAGCTCCGCGACCTGCCCTACGTCGCGGCCATCCCGCCGTCTCCCCCTGGAGAAGAGTAGGGTGACAGCTGGGATAAGGCGCCGGACGCAATCCTGTCGCGCGCGTTGCCGCC
>CAYYEE010000767.1:0-2059 GCA_964470775.1 uncultured Planctomycetota bacterium
CCCAGCAGGAAACAGCGGACGTGAGAGAGGCGACCACGCGGGCTGTGACCGAGTTGGGTGAGGTCATCGCCTATCGCGCGCGGACCCGCGACCCGGATCGCGTGCGCGTCATGCTGGGGCGGACGGATGAGATTGTGCGGCGCATGGACGCGGCGGTCGAGGCGGCGCATCGTCAGGCGGAGGCGGACGTTGATGCGGGAATGCGGAAGCTGATGGAGGCGTGGCGTGTGTCGGGGGATGAGGACGTGGTTGACAAGGACAACAAGGAGGAGGCCTTTCGCCGGGCGGCGGACGCGGTCATGATCGAGGCCTTTGGGCGTGAATACAAGGCTCAACGACTGGCGCGCGATCAAGCCCAGACGGAGATGGTCAAGGCGTATGAGGAGTTCATGGGCAAGTAGTTGAAACGTGCTAAGGTCAGGACTTGACAGCAGGGGAGGGAACGGCGTTATGGTTTGCTGCGTTCCTGTTCTTCCCGGGCTTGGAGGCGGGCGCGGGTCATGCGTTCGCGCAGGCCGCCGTCTTTGAGGAAGGCTTGGCCCAGGCTCTGGACCTGGCGGTCCAGCAAGTAGTTTGCCTGATGAATCAGGCAGATGGCGATGTTGGCCACCACATCATCCGAACGGGTCTCCACAAACTCGCGGTAGTCTTCGTAGTCCTGGGGCGTCTTGCGTCCGAGATTGCGGACGTATTGCGCTTCTCGCGAGTCTTTGGCCCACACGGGGAGGTTGCGGGCGCGGAGGTAGTCGCGGAAGTCTTCCAGCAACTCCTCCAGGCTTGAACGGGCTACGTTGGTCAGCTTGATCTCGGTTTCCTTGGAGGTGAGGCCGGCTTTGCTGCCTTCGATGATGTTCTGTTTGCCGGAGCGGGCGGCTTGGACCATCTGGTCCACGGTGCGGTCGCCGGTCTTCAGAAAGCGTTCGCAGAAGCGGAAGGTGATCTGGTAGATGACGACGGCTTTCTGGTAGGAGAGGAGGGTTTGGTAGTCGCCGCGGGGGGAAGGAGGGGGGCGGCGGAGTTATGAGAATCATGGGAATTATGGGAGTGATGGGAGGACGGATTCTGATTGCCGGCGTCGTTCGCATCATTCTCATTCATCTCATGACTCCCATACTTCCCATTACTCCCACACTTCTCGCTCAATACCGATAGCTCTGCGTGGCTTCCATCAGTGCGAGGATGTTCTCCCAGGGGACATCAGGTTCGAGGACGTGGGTGGGGGCGATGAGCAGGCCGGGACCCATGGTCTCGATGGTCTTGACGACGGCATCGCGGACGTCGGCGGGCTTGCCAAAGGGCATGACGCTCTGCGTGCCGATGCATCCCCAAAAGGCGAGCTGGCCGCCGTATTCGCGCTTGAGGAAAGGGAGGTCGAGGCATTCGGGCTGGACCGGGTTTAGGATGTCCACGCCGACTTCGATCAGTTCGGGGATGATGGCGCTGATGTTGCCGTCGGAGTGGTACCAGACGTGGATGTCGGGCTTGATGGCGCGGGCCGCGGCGATCTGGCGGCGCAGGCGGTCTTTGAAAAAGCGGCGCCAGGACGCAGGGGAGAACATCATGGCGTTCTGGTTGGCCACGTCGTCGCCGAAGCGGAGCACGTCCACGCCGGCCTTGGCGAAGCCGGCGGCCAGGGCGCAGTTCTGGACGGCGATGCGCTCGACGAGTTCCTCGATGGGTTCGGGGTTGGTGACCATCTCTTCCAGAAACTGGTCGAGGCCGCGGATTTCCCAGGCGGTTTCGTAGGTGTGGCCCACAAGGCCGCTGGAGGCGCGGCCTTCGGCGTGGATGGCCTTGACGCGGTCGGCGGCTCCGTCAAAGGCGGCGGGGTGGGCGCGGTCGGGCAGCTCGTAGTCCTTGATGGCTTCGGCGGGCCAGCCGGCGAGCGGGGAGACGAAATGGGTGAAGTGGTAGAGGGAGCCAGGCTCGTGGGCCACGCCGAAGAGATCGAAGGAGCAGCCTTCCTTAAGCTGGCGGCCCTTGAACCAGGGCGTGGAGTCTATCTTGCGCGGGGGCGGAACCGTGGCGACGCTGGCCACGTCAAGACCAAAGGCTTCGG
>CAYYEE010000768.1:0-2058 GCA_964470775.1 uncultured Planctomycetota bacterium
ATAGCCGTTGTTGGCCTGATACGAACCTGCCAGCTTGGATGTGATCACCGCGCGGTAATTGCCGTGCGTCAGGCTGGCCCCGCCCACGCCGCCCAGCGTCTGGAAATCGCGAGGCGCCGCGACCGCCCCTCCCCAGTACCACTCGTGCAGCATAGGCGCCGCCTCGGCCGAAGGGCAGTAGAGCGAGCGCGCGTCGCTGATGAAGCCGCCGACCACCAAATAGCCCAGGCCGAGCGGCCCGGCGTTGAGGTCGCCCTCCCTCTGGCGAAAGGTCGAGGCGGACGTGGAGTAGTCGCTGGCGCCGCCGAATGCGATGGTGTTCAACGAGAACGGCGCCCAATGGAAATCGTAGCGCGTGGACGGCGTGTTCGGCGCATAGCCCGTCGTCGCCACGCGATAAACGCCGTTGCCGTCATTCTGATGCTGATACCACCCGCGGTCGTGCGCGTAACCCCCGGCCGAAGGAATCGCCTGGCCCGCGGTGGAACCGTTCCAGAAGTAAGGCTGCCACGCCGGGTTGCTGGGCAGGTAGCCGGCGTAGTCGCCCGTGTAGGCCGTCAACGCGGCGCCTGTCTGCTTCAGGTTCGTGGCGCAACTGCTGCGCCGCGCCTTCTCCCGCGCCGCCCCCAGCGCCGGCAGCAGCATCGCGGCCAGAATGGCGATAATCGCCACAACCACGAGCAGCTCAATGAGTGTGAAAGCCGCCTGCTTCAGCCATCCCCTCGCAGCCATGTCCTCTTCTCCTCTTCCGGCGCCGTGATCGCAGGGCGACGCCGCCCCGCCATGGCGCTCCATTTTAAAGCCCGCCGACAAAGCGGAACAAGAAGAATGGCTTGCGATTTAGGCAACTCCGTTGCGCTTGGCCTGGGGCGCCGCGCCGCCGCGCGCCCTGCACTCGCTGGGCAGAAAGCCATAATAGCGCCGGAACACCTTGGCAAAGTAGTTGCCGTTCTCGAACCCCACGTGCCGCGCCACGGCCGCGATTTTGAGCCGGCCCTCCAACAGCAACTCCCTGGCCTTCTCCATCCGCAGGCGCGTCAAGTAGTCGAACAGCGTGAAGTCGCTCTCCTGGCTGAACACGTGCGAAAGATGAAAAGCGCTCACCCCAAGCGCCTGCGCGATGCCCTCCAGCGAAAGCCCCTCGCGATAGTGCGCCGAGAGATACTCGTGCGCCGCGGTCATCAGCGCCAGACGCCGGCGCTGGCCCGGCGAATCGCCGCCCCCCGCGCCCCGCCGCCGCGCCAGCCACGCCTGCCGCAGATAGACCATCAGGACCTCGTAGACCCGCGCGCCCGCCACCAGCTTGCTCCCCTCGCCGCCCCGCGCCACGTCGCCCCTCAGACGCTCCACAATCTGCGCCACCTCAGCCTTGCACGCCAGCGGCGCGTCCCGCATAACGCACGGAGTCACGAGCGCAAAGTACTCGCGGTACGGCGGCCAGTCAAACGTCGCCATGAAGACCTGCAAGCCCTGCGCCAGGTCGAACACGTCGCGGTGCGGCGTGCCCGCCGGCGCGATCAGCGTGTCGCCCGGCCGCAGTGCGCAATGCCGACGCCCCACGATCAAGTCTACCTCTCCACGAAGGATGTGCGTCAGCTCGCAAAGACTCGGCGTGTGGCGCCGCCGCCAGATGGGATCATAGATCTTGGTTCCCACGGAGAACACCGTGGGCGGCGTGGCGAACCTCTCCCATCCCCGCGGCAAGTCCGCCAGATGCATGCTGCGGCCCTCCCTGCCAGCCGTCAATCAAACCGCGCCAGCATCACCCAAAACACCGTCGTCATGGCGTAGTTCGCCACCACGCTCGGCCACAGAGACCGCGAGAACAGCCTCAGCAACCCAAGCCCCAGCTCCATTGCAAACGAAATCCCGAACTGCGGCCACACCATGTCCGGCTCCACCGCGCCCGCCCCCATCAGCAACGCCCGCCCCACCGTCATCACCGCCAGCCCCGTGTTGGGGCTCAACCGCCGCATCAACGCCGGCAGAATCAACCCCCGGTAGTAGAGCTCCTCCCCCATAGGCCCCAGAACAAGGTATACCCCCACAGACCATACC
>CAYYEE010000769.1:0-2053 GCA_964470775.1 uncultured Planctomycetota bacterium
ACCGTCGCCTGCGGCGGCGCGTCGGAGACGGCCACCTTCCACGGCCAGTGGTCCGTCCGCGCCATCGAGATGCCCGCCGAAGTCAAAAACGGCCTCCTCGACATCACCTTCACCACCCGCAGCCGATGGGCCGTCTGCGCCCTCGTCGCCGCCACCGAAGCCCAGTGGCCTGTCGAAAAGAAAGGCATCATCGCCAAGATCGAGCAGGAGACCTTCCTCCTCCCCGACGAAATCCTCAAGACCTGGGAACACCGCCCCTACGTCGAAAAGACCCCCCTCCCCAAGTTCACCGCCGAAGAACAGAAGCAAGGCTTTGTCATCTACACCAAGCCCTGGGTCGAGCCCATTTGGCCCAACACCTCCCCCAAGCGCGAAGAGATCGGCCAGCCCCTCCGCGCCTTCGCCTCGCAAGATGAATACGAACCCCTCACCTTCACCATCTACCCCCTCCGCCCCTTTGCCCAGTGCTCCGTCACCGTCAGCGACCTGCGCGCAAGTTCCGGCCAGACCATCCCCGCCGCCACCATCGACACCCGCTACGTCCGCTACATGAACGTCCGCCCCAATTACAGCGTCTTCAACATCTACTACCGCGCCCCCGACGTCCTCATGCCCTTCCGCTCCCCCCAGCCCCTCGCCAAAGGCGAGAACTTCCGCGTCTGGCTCACCGTCCACACCGACGCCTTCGCTCCCGCCGGACTCTACAGAGGTGAAGCCACCGTCAACCTCGACGGCAAACCCGCCGCCAAAGTTCCCATCATCTTCCGCGTCCTCCCTATCAAACTCCAGAAGGACGAATCCATCGTCTACGGTTTCTACTATCGCCACCCCTACAGCTCCATGCGCTCCGCGCCCGACACCTTCTCGCGTCTCTGGTGGAACCGCAAAGCCGAAGCCGAAGCCCTGGACATGGTCGCCCACGGCAACAACGCCATCGTCGCCGGCATCGGCGGCTCCATCAGCGCCGACGGCAAGTGGACCCTCGACTTTGACTACCTCCAGAAAATCATCGACCTCTGCCGCCGCCACGGCTTCGACAAACCCATTGTCTGCTCCTTCCCCGTAGGCCACGCCTACGGCCGCTACTTCAAGGAAGGCATGGGCAGCCATCTCCGCCTTATCAAGATGCCCCCGCCCAAGTTTTTCGAGGAGATCACCGCCTGCGTCGCCGCCATCGAGGCAGGCCGCAAAGCCCGCCAGTGGCCCGAGCTGCTCTACTACCCCATTGACGAACCCTCCACCAGCCCCGCCTCCGTCGCCTTCATGACCGAGATCATGAAAGCCATCAAGCGCGTCCCCGGCGTCCGCACCTATGTCACCGCCGACCCCGACCACGGCGAGTTCAAACCCATGTGGCCCTACGTGGACGTGTGGTGCTGCCAGCCCTTCAGCCTCCCCCGCGACGTCATCGTCGCCGACATGAAGAAGCGCCCCGGCGTCGAGTATTGGTGCTACCCCAACCACATCTCCGGCGAAAACGACCACACCCCCGTGCCCGGCGCGCGCATGACCTACGGCTTCGGCTTCTGGCGCTCCGGCTTCCGCGCCCTCACGCCCTGGATCTACCAGTCCGACTCCGGCGATCCCTGGAACTATCTCGACGGCGGGTACAGCGACTTCTTCAACCGCACAGACGACGACGGCTCCCCAATCCCCGTCGCCTTTTGGGAAGCCTATCGCGAAGGCATCGACGACGGCCGCTACATCACCACCCTCGAACGCACGATCGACGCGGCCCGCGCCGCCGGCCACAAAGACCTCGCCGACGCCGCCCAAGCCGACCTCAAGTTCGTCTGGGACGCCATCCAGGTCATGCCCAAGTACAAAGAGGAAACCGGCTGGGAACCCGAATCCTTCGACGTCTACCGCTGGGTCCTCGCCAGACAGATACTGCGGCTTCAGGAGGCCATCAACGGCGGGACGCGCTGACCCGCTTCATTCGGCCTGATCCGCAGGATCCGTCGGACACGTCCGACGCCGCTTTCCGAGGAGTTTCCTCATTTCCGATGGGTGTTTCTCATGGATGCCCGCGGATCGCCGTTTACGGCCCGTC
>CAYYEE010000770.1:0-2045 GCA_964470775.1 uncultured Planctomycetota bacterium
TCCACGGCGAAGAAGTTGGCTAGCAGGAACCACATGAGTCTTGGGCGGCTCGGCAGGGCGCGGATGGAGTCCAGGACCTCGACGCCTTGGCCGCGCGCCAGACGCCACGAGAAAGGTTGGAGGTTGAGGGCGCGCAGGTCGCGGACCAGGATCATGCAGGGCATGGCAAGGAGGAGGAAGCCCGCGGTGGCCACGAAGAATGCGGCGGAGAGTCCCCACTTGGCTTTGACCGGGAAGGCGATGAGCAAGGTGAACAGGTTGCCCAGATAGCCCAGACCGACGCCCAGGCCGGAGACAAGGCCGCGGTTCTCCGTCCGGGCCACGGAGGGCAGGAGCGAGTTGTAGAAGACCAGCGCCGCCTGGTAAAAGACCGTGGACGTGAAGAGGCAGGCGACCAGCATGGCCGGGCTGTCCGTGAACAAGCCGAACCCGGCCATGGAGAGGATGCAGAGCAGGGTGGTGACCGTGCAATAGGCGCCGGCGCGGCCGGTGTAATCGGCCAGGCTGGCGAAAAGGGGCGTGCCCACGCCGGCGAGGATCATGGCGAGGGTGGTCGTGACGCCCAACGCCGAACCGCCGGCCGGGCTGGCGGCCATGTGGCTGGCCAGCAGATACGTCACGGCGGCCATGTAGATGGTGTTGGCGAAGTCGTAGAGCACCCACGACGCGGCGCGGAAAGGCAGGGGGCGGAAGTCCGGCGAGCAGGGGTCGCTCAATCGGTTCCTCCTTGCGCGCCGGCGCCATCCACGCGCGGGCTGCGGCCGGCGGTGGGGCTGCCGGAGGCGTCGTCCTGGCGGCGAAGCTCGATGATGGCCTGGGTCCAGGCCTGGGTCATGCTGGCGTAGTCCTGGGACGTGAATTCCTGGCGCCGCCGCGGATGGATCGGCGCGCCGAACGTGAGTCCGAGAGGCACGAGGCGGAACCTGGGGTGGGCGTAGGAGAGCGTGTCGAAGGAGCCGCGGATGAGGCAAGGGACCAGAGGCGCGCCGCTGTGACAGGCCAGGATGCCCGCGCCGGGCCGCGCGCGCTGCAGGGCGCCGTCGCGCGAGATGGCGCCCTCGGGGAAGATGGTGACGGACCAGCCCAGATCGAGCGCCTCGATCGCGCGTCGCAGCGAGGGCAGCAGCGTGTCGCTTGTGGCGGTGAGCACAACGTAGCCGATGCGAGCCGCCAGGCGCATGGGCGGGCTGCGGAACATGTCCTCGTAGGCCAGAAAGAACATGCGCTCCTGGACGCGGTCGGGGATTGCGGTGAAGACCAGCAATGCGTCGAGGAAGCTGGCGTGCGTGGGGCAGAGGACGAAGGGCCCTTTGGGGAGCAGATGGGCGCCGCGGACGTCAATGGGGAAGGCGCGCTGGCCAAAGCGGAAGAGAGCGTGTCGCACGGCGTGGAGGGCGTTGCGGCGGAACCGCGACCGTTCCAGGTCGAACATCTCGGCGAGTGGGGGCGAGGCGCGCTCGCGGAGCATCTCGCCCCATCCCCGCGCGGCCGCGGCCGCGGGCGCCGCGTCCGAGAGCCGGCGCAGCAGGTCGCCCACGGTGGCGATGTCGGGCGCCTGTTCGGGCGGAATCTTGACGCCGAACTCGCGCTCCATGATGACGTCGAGCTCCACGCGGGCGAGGGAGTCGAGGCCGAGGTCGAGCTCCAGATGGTCGGAAGGCAATATGGCGCCTTCGCGATGGGCCAGGGCGCGCAGGCGCGCAATCAGGGCGCCGGCCGCGGGCGAGGCGAGCAAGGCCTCGGCCTCCGGGTCGAGCTGCTTCTCGGCGGGCGCGTCGCCGCGTTGTTCGCGGAGCATCCTGCGGATCTCGGCGCGGCGCAGCTTGCCCAGGCGCGTGCGGGGGAACTCGGTGGAGACGATGCGGACTTCGTTGACGCGCTGGTAGGAGGGCAGCGACTGCGCCATCTGGGCGTTCTTGAGCGCCGTCACGCTGTTGGTGACGCCCGGCCCGGCCGTGACCGCCGCCACTCCCGGCCGACCCGTCAACCGGGCCACCGCGTCGGCGGCAAAGACGGCGGTGACCTCGTGCCGGGTGTCCACGACG
>CAYYEE010000771.1:0-2038 GCA_964470775.1 uncultured Planctomycetota bacterium
GGCGGTGTGCATGCGTTCGGCCCAGACCGGGTCGAACATCATGACGCCCATGGTGCGCAGGGCTGGGAGGCTGCCGGCGATGACGGCGGGCAGCGCGCCGGCGCGGGGGCGAGTGTGGGTGACGTGTCTGGGCTTTGTGGCGATGGTTCTGGGCATGGGGGGATGGGACGGGGAGGGCTGCCCGCGCCTGGGGCGGCTACTTGAGAACGTGGACGAGGCCGAGGACGAGGGCGGCGGTGAGGACGAGGACGAGGGCGGCGGCGCCCAGGATTTTGCGGGTGTAGCGGCCTTGGAGTTTGGAGGCTTCGCGATCGGAGACGAGCAGGGGGTGGGGGCCTTTGGTCAGGGTGAGTTTGCCGCCGGGGGTGTCTTGGACGCTGCCGATGGCGTAGACGTCTTTGCCGACGGGGAGGACGGATTCGGTGTAGCGCATGGGGCGGTTAAACAACAGGCCTTTGGTGGACTTGCCGTAGCGTTCCTTGAGCATGGCCTCGACTTCGGGGGGGGCGCTGCTGAAGAGTCCGGTGGAGCCTTTGGCCGAAGGGTCAAGCTCGATTTCGGCGCGGGTGAGGTCGATGGTGATGGAGCCCGTGGGGTCGGTGATGGCGCATTCGGCGCAGGAGCGGTCGTTGATGATGGTGTGCCAGGTGGTTCGGGAGGAGGACTGGCCGCTGGAGCTGACGTTGCGGCTGGTGCGTTTTTCCTCCAGCGTGAACTGATAGTAGACGCAGGGGGTCTGGCTGAGGGGGCTGAGGATGGCTTGGGCGGCGGCGACGGTCTTGCCGCGGATGGCGGCGAGGCCGGCGCGGAGCTGGGCGATAGGGGTGATGGGGGTGTCGCGGATGAGGCGGCGCCGCTTGCAGTTCTTGACGGTGGTCCAGAGGAAGTAGAGGTCGAGGGCGAGGATAATGAGGAAGGCCCACCACTTGTCTTTCATCGCGCGTTTCCTTTCCTTGGGACTGGGGTCCTGGGTTAACGGCCCGTTGAAAAAGACACCGCGTCGGCGGGGACACCGCGCCTCAGCCCGCCAACGGCGGGATCGCAACGTGTCCCCGGAACAGACGCGACATTTTCATCAGGCTGTTAGGTGGGATTATACACGATGAGAGGGGTGGGATGCATTGGAAGAATGGGAGGATGGGAGGCGAGGCGGGGAGGCTATTCGCCGCGGCTGGTGATCTTTGCGCGGACGCGTTTGAGGGCGAAGAGGCTGGCGCGCTCCATTTCGTCGAGCTGGGATTGGATGAAGTCGCGCTCGGCTTCGAGCTGGGGGATGAGTTTCATTTCGAGGGCGTTGACGCGGCGTTTGGTGCGCTCGATTTCGAGGACCAGGGCGCGGACGCGGGCTTCGGCGCCGGCAAGCGTGACGAGCTGCTGGATGAACTGGGTGCAGGCGATGACGGCGCTGACGTTTTGGGGGCTTTCAGCGGGGCGGAGGTCGGGGGCGTCGGCGAGGGGGGTGTATTCGAGGTCCGGGAGGTCCACGCCCATGAAGGGGCGGGAGACGTTCTTGACGCGGGCGCGGCCGGCGCGGGTGAGGGCGTAGCTCCACAGGCCGGCTTGGCCGCCAGCCATGTCGGCGAGGGTGGAGGCGAGGCGGGCTTTCTGGCCGGCTTCGCCGGCGGCGCGGGCGGCTTCTTTGTAGGCGTTGAGGGAGCGGAAGAACTCCGCCATGAGGGATTCTTGTTTGCGTTTGAGGAGCCAGTGGCCTCTGCGGACGACGGTGAGTCTGCTCTTGATGTCGCGGAGTTCGGCGCGCGTGGGTTTAAGATCGGGTCTCATGCGGGTGTCTTGTCGTGGAGGTATTCTTCGATGAGTTTGCCGTCGAGGCGGGTGAGGGCGGATTCGGGGACGCGGCGGAGGAGTTCCCAGGCGAGGTCGAGGGTGTATTCGATGGGGCGGTTTTCCTGCCGGCCGAGGCGGACGAAGCGGTCTTCGAAGGCGGCGGCGAAGTCGAGGACGGCGCGGTCGCGGTCGGTGAGGCTTTCGTTGCCGACGATGCTGGCGAGGGAGCGGAGCTCGAGGCCTTCGGCGTAGA
>CAYYEE010000772.1:0-2026 GCA_964470775.1 uncultured Planctomycetota bacterium
CCCCACACCCCAGAACCCCGCCATCCCATCCGTTCCCACGCCCCAAGACCCCACGCCCCAGAACCCCGCCATCCCATCCGTTCCCAAGCCCCAAGACCCCAAACCCCAGAACCCCGCCGTCAAAGCCGCCATCGCCATCATCTGGCGCCGCGGCCGCGTCCTCACCGCCCGGCGGCCCGCCCAAGCCGAACTCGGCGGCTTTCGCGAGTTCCCCGGCGGCAAGATCAACCCGGGAGAAACCCCAGCCCAAGCCGCGATCCGCGAAGCCCGAGAGGAAACCGGTCTCGACGTCACCCTCACCGGCGCCTGCCCCGTCCTCCGCCACGACTACCCCCGCTTCACGGTCGAGCTTCACCCCTTTGACGCCGCCTCCCCCCAAGGCCGTCCCTCCCCCGGCGCGCGCTGGACGCGCATCGAAGATCTCCGCGACAACGACTTCCCACCCGCCACCGCCCCACTCCTTGCCCAGCTCCCCGCCCGCCTCCCCGCCCCACCCCTGTCCCCTGATCTCTGACCTCTGCCGTTCCCTCCTTCTTCCGCCCCCGGTATAATCACCCCAGACAACCTGAGAACCCCCGCGCCAGACCAAGGAATCACGCCAAACCCATGGCTGCCAGGTTCTACATCGAGACCAGCGACGACCCTCTGCGCCCCATCTTCTGGAGCAGCGCGTTCCGCACCGTCACCATCGGCCGCAGCCCAGGCAACCTGGTCCGCATCCACGACGAACAGGCCTCACGCCGCCACGCCGCCATCACCCGCCGCTTCGGCCGCTACTTTCTCCGCGACCTCAAGAGCCTCAACGGCGTCATGGTCGACGGCCACATCGTCACCCACGCCGAGCTCCAAGACAACTCCCGCATCCGCATCGGCGCCACAGTCATCCGCTTCAACGTCGACCCGGAAAGCCCCCCCACCTTCGAGGAATGGCTTCCCTCCCTGCCCACCCAGCATGTCAGCCTCTTCTGCGCCGCCAGCATCGCCTTGGGCGTGCTCGGTTTCTGGAGCCTGCTCTTCGCCATCGCCGCCATCCTCCTCGGCGGCCTGGCCGCGCTCAACGTCAAGCTCCGCCCCGGTCTCCACGGCTTCTGGACCGGCGTCGCCGGCGCCAGCCTGGGCGGCGCCGCCTTCGCCTTCCATTTCGTCGCCGGCTCCATCGCCCCGGCCATCGGCGTCTTGGACCAGGCCGCGCTCGGCCGCCAGTGCCGCGCGCGCCTCGCCGCCATCTACACCGCCACCGAACGCTACCGCGCCGAAAACGGCTCCCGGCCCCCCACCTTGGCCGAACTCTACCCCAAGTACACCGGCGACCCCTCCATCTTCTGCTGTCCCGCCGCCGAGGCCGTCCACGGCAAACGCTCCGCCGCCGCCGCCTACCAGTACCGCCCCACCGCCTCCAGCCAGCTCTGGGCCAGCCCCTGGATCGTGCGCGACGCCAGCCCCGATTTCCACCGCGACGCCGGCTACATCCTTTTCGCCGATGGACAGGTCCGCGGCCTCAACCGCCGCGAGTTCGCACAGAGCCTCCGGGAGTCCGGGCCATGAATCCGCCCCGCCCCCGCTCCGCTACGCGCCTCCGCCTCGTCGCCAGTTTCCTCCTCCCCCTGGCCGCCTTCGCCGCCGCCGCTTTCCTCTCCATGCGCAACATGGAGCGCCTCGTCCAAGCCACCGATACCATCCGCGACCTGCAGAACGGCCTCACCGCCGCACTGCAAATGCAGAGCATCGCCCGGGAACAAGAGGCCCTGCAAGCGGGCTTCGCCCTCGACGAGAACCTCGCCAATATCGAGCTGTTCAACGCCACCCGCGGCCGCATGAGCAAGGCCCGCCTCAACCTCGCCGAGGTGCTCGAAACCGACGAAGACCGCGAGACCCTCTGGGCCGCCACCCGCATCGAGAACGACCTCGCCCGATCCTTCAGCGCCCGCCTCATCCCCGCCGTCATCAGCGGCGACGCCGAAACCGTCCGCGCCCTCCGCCGCGACAGCGCCCAAGCCTTCGCCGAGATCGCCTCGCTCAGCGAACG
>CAYYEE010000773.1:0-2014 GCA_964470775.1 uncultured Planctomycetota bacterium
GCGAGGGTGTTTGCGTGCGCGGGGGTGGCGCGGCGGCGGTTCAGCGGCCCCAAGGAGGCGGGCATGCCGCCGGGCGCGAAGGCGGCGCTGGAGGCGTCGGCGGGCCGGGTGACCTGGCTGGCGGGTCCGGCCCAAGTGGCGCCGGGCGTGTGGGCCACGGGGCCTGTGCCCAGGCTTTATGACCAGGAGGCGGCCAGCGGGCCGTTCTTTCTGGACGGCGCGGGGCAGGAGCGGGATCCGCTGGATGATGATCAATCGCTGTGGCTGGAGACGGCCAAGGGGGTGGTGGTTATCATGGGCTGCGCGCATGCGGGGGTGGCGAACTCGCTGGAGTGTGTGACGCAGGGCGCGGGCGCGCGCACGGTTCACGCGGTTTTGGGTGGGTTGCACTTGAAGGCGGCGGACGAGGGGCGGCTGGAGTTCACGGCGGCGGCGCTGGAGCGCTGGGGAGTGGAGATTGTGGCGATGTGTCATTGCACGGGAGAGAACGCGGAGGCGTTTTTGTCCAGGCGGTTGCCTGGCAAGGCTCAGGCGAGGCCGGCCGGGACGGAGTGGAATTTTCCTCTTGATGCAGCGGGGGGGCTGTGGCATAATAAGAATAATTCCTATTGCGGGTCACGGTCGCACACGCCGGAGGGGAAGGCACAGCCAAGGGAGGATGAGAGATGGGCAGCGAAACCGGACGCATCCCGTTGATCGGTGAGAAGGCGCCGTCGTTCACGGCGGAGACGACGATGGGGACGATCCGTTTCCCCGAGGATTACAAGGGGAAATGGGTGATTCTATTCAGCCATCCGGCGGACTTCACGCCTGTGTGCACCACGGAGTTCATGACGTTCGCGACCATGCAGGAGGACTTCCGCAAGCTGAACTGCGAGCTGGTGGGGTTGTCGATCGACAGCACGTTCAGCCATATCGCGTGGTTGCGGACGATCAAGGAGAAGATCGAGTACAAGGGCATGAAGGGCGTGGAGGTGAAGTTCCCGGTCATCAGCGACCTGACCATGGAGGTGTCGCGGCTCTATGGGATGCTGCAGCCGGGGGCGAGCTCGACGCAGGCGGTGCGGGCGGTGTTCATGATCGATCCGCACGGGGTGGTTCGGGCGCTGTTCTACTACCCCATGTCGAACGGACGGAACATGGAGGAGATCAAGCGGCTGTTGGTGGCGATGCAGCATTCGGAAGAGCACAAGATCGCCACGCCGGCCAACTGGCAGTTGGGCGAGGACGTGATTATCCCGCCGCCGGGATCGTGCGGCATGGCCAAAGACCGCGTGGAGAAGGCGGGCGGGGATTATTACTGCCTGGATTGGTTCATGTGCCTGAAGAAGTGTCCGCACAAGTGAAGGGGTGGAAGGCGCGCCGGGCTTTGCCTGGGGGCGCCGGACCGGCTACAATGCCTCGGTGTGAACAGGGCGGCGCGGCAGGGAAACCTGCCGCGCCGTGTCTTGGTGTGCCAGGCATGTTCTGCCTTACGAAGGTGAAAGTCCTTTGCGGTCCGTCGTGAGTGGAACCGCGAGCCGAGGCCGTGGCGCCCGGAGCTTCCCCGCGCGCGGAGAATGGAATCCGAAGGAGAAGGGTCGAATCCTCTGCCGCGAGGAGCCGACCGTCCACGGTTTCTTGCGCGAGCCAGCCTTGGCCGCGCGATTGATGCAAAGGGTGGTGGAGCCTGAGAACGTGCACCGGGCCCGCGAGCGGGTGAAGGCAGACGATAGCGCCCAAGAGCCTGAAGCGCGCCAAGAAGCGCATCCGCGCCATTACCTGGCGCAACCGGGGGGTATCCTTTACGCAGATGAGCCGCGAACGGAACGCCCGTCTGAACGGGTGGTTCCGCGAAGAGGATGAGAGACTTGTGTCGTTCTGCGGAAAGGAGGAGGAAATGAACACGGGAGCCATGTGGGGATGGATTGGGGGAATAGCTGGCGGCATCATCGGCGTCGCCGGCGGAATAGTCGGCGCCTACTAATCTGGCCATAATTTAGGTTGCATTTGGCTGCGATTTGTGGTACAATGC
>CAYYEE010000774.1:0-2001 GCA_964470775.1 uncultured Planctomycetota bacterium
CCTCGCCCACTACACGTCCTCCGTCGCCACGTGCTTCGTGTGAATCCTGAGCGTCTGCCGGTACGGGTCCGACCACCGCCAGCACGGCTCATTTCCCGGTGCCATGACCTCGTAGACGAACGCCTTGCCGCCCTCCGTCTCCCGGATGCGGTCGCCCGCCTTCGGGAGCGCCGCCGCGCCGCCCAGGACGAGGTCCGCCGCGAGCACCAGGTAGTCCCGCGCCTCGACCCGCTCGATGACGCCGTAGCCCTTGTCGAGGCGGAAGACCGTCTTGCCGACCGTGGCCGCGACCTCGATGGAGTCCGTTCCCCGGACATAGACCACCGGCCGCGAGGCGTGCGCAGTGCGCATGCCCTCGAGCCAGTCCGATCCCTTTTGCAGGAGGTCGGCCACGGTCGAGTTCCTCTACTGGCTCAGGCGGACCCGGACGGCCGCGTCCGCGTCGGCCGCGGCCTTCACGGCCTTGCCGAGGTAGCCCTGGGCGAGCGCCACGGTCGTCGCCTGCTTGACCGCCGCGTCCCACCAGACCTTGGCCCCGGCAGCGATGGCCGAGCCCGCGCCTGTGGCCTTGGGGAACTCGAAGACGCCGGTCACCGCCAGCGCCCCGAGCTTGCCCGCCTTGATGTCCAGCTTGGCGACGCCCGTCAGGTCGTTCAGGATGACCACATCGCCCGCCTTCACGTCGGCGGCCGGGGTGTAGTCCACCGCGTCGCCGGTCTGCACGTACTTGGCATTCATCGGAAATCCTCCTTGAGGCTTACGCCTCGCCCTTGAACTTGACCATGCCCCGGTAGTCCTGCTCGCGGACGCCGAGGTCGAAGTAGACCCGGAACTTGATGCCCAGCGTGTCGAAGTCCGTCTCGCCCTCCTCGACGGTCGGCACGCGGCGGCCCTTGAGGTAGCCGATCTCGAAGGTGTCCACGACCGCCGGGTCGGCGAACAGGAACCACGCCTTCGCGCTCGAACCCGGGTAGTTGGCGTTCGAGAGGTAGGGGCTGGTGACGACCTCGATGTCCTCGTCCGCCAGCGCGTTGTAGGTCGGGATGCGGGCCTTGTTCGCGCTGCCCGTGGCGAAGAACGTCACCGAGTTGAGCAGCTCGCGGGCCGTCATCTTCAGCGCCGTCGGCACCAGCAGGAACTTGGGGTTCACGTTGATGGGCTGGCCGTCGGCGTCGGTCTGGTCCAGGAACATCTGGATGGCCAACGCCATCGAATCGGCCGAAAGCGCCGTGTCCGCGCCGTCGCGCCAGTTCTTGTGATCGGCGTGAAAGAGCGTCTTGCCGTCGCCCTGCACGGGGTTGCCGAGCAGGCGCGTGAAGAAGAGCTGGTCGACCTTCCGCGCGGCCCGCGCGCCCATGCCCTCGGGCACCTTCATGAAGGCGGCCAGGTCGTCGTTGTAGATCATCTCGCGGGTGAGCGCGAAGATCTTGCCGAACGTCCCGAGCTGGTTCGTCGCCTTGTCTTCCTTGAGCCCGCCGTGCTTCAGCTCCCCGTCCGGCGCAACCGGTTCGAGGTCGCCCACGTCCGTCAGGCGGTAGCGCTCCGACTCCTTGAAGTCGTTGAGCTCGCCCTCGGAGCAGAGCCGCGTCGCCACGATGGGCTGGGCCTCGAAGGCCTTCAAAAGCTTCTTGTTGGCGACGTTGTTGAGGATGCCCGGCAGCGAGACCGTCGAGAAGCCCGCCCGGATGGTATCGTTCGAGAACGTCCTTGGGACCGGGACGCCCTCCATCTTCGCGCACTCCACGAAGAGCTGCTGGAGCGAGATGTCCCGCTCCGCATAGGCGCTCTCCATGACCTGCTCGCCGTACTCCTTGACGAGCGCCTCGTCGGGAATGCCCGCACGGATCGAGAGCGCGGCCTCCAGCGTCCGCTTGTCGTAGTCGCGGCCCTTGTCGGCGCGCACCGCGACGTGGACGTCGGCCTGGGGGCGGTTCTCCCGCATGGCTTTCAAGACCTTCTGCGAGGTCTCGTCCACGCCCCAGCCCAGTCGAATGGCGTCCC
>CAYYEE010000775.1:0-2001 GCA_964470775.1 uncultured Planctomycetota bacterium
CCACTACCGCCACCAGCCCAAAGACGGCGAACTCCTTGAATACAACATCACCCGCGCCTCAGCCCAGTCCACCCAGGACATCGAGACCGCCAAGCGCTACATGATCGCCCTCCTCAAGGAGATGGCGCCCCACGTCCTCCTGCGGGACGTCCAAGCCCAGTGGCGCGAAATCGCCCTGGTCCGCGACGGCAAGCCTGTCGCCACGGTCGTCACAGCCCCTGGCGCGCCCGCCGCCGTCAAGGCCGCGGCCCAGACCCTCGCCCAGTCCACCGCGCCCGTTCCCCTGCCCACGGCCGAAGCCGCCAGCCTCGATACAGTCCAGGGGACCGTCATCTACGCCGGTCTGGCTTCGGACGTGACAACCAAAACACTGAAGACCCAGGTTGACGAATCCTACCCCGGCCGCGAACAATTCATTATCCAGCGTCTCAGCAACGGAAAGGGTCTTGCGCTTCTGGCCGTGGACGAAGCCGGCCTGGCCCGCGCCCTCCGCGCGTGGGGGGCCTCCGCCGATGTCCAGGGCCACTGGTTGCTGCCGTAACGCATGAAACGTCAACTCGGCGCCGGAACCGTTCAGTGGGAGGAAGACAGACATGTGGCCATGCGTCAGACGCGCCTTCACACTCATCGAACTCCTCGTCGTCGTAGCCATCATCGCCATCCTCGCCGCCATGCTCCTGCCCGCCCTTTCCGCCGCCCGCGAAAAGGCCCGACGCGCCAACTGCATGAACAACCTCGGCCAAATCGGCCGCGCCTTCCTCTCCTACACCGGCGACTACAACGGCTACGTCCCCTCCAGCCACCACTGGTACGGCTTTGACCAGTACGACTGGTGCGTGCCCGACTGGCGGAACTGCCTGGGCGGCGGTCCCGCCTCCGGTTCCAGCGGCCACGGTTCTACCTACTCCAAGGGCAACACGAGCGCGACCAACGGCTTCAAATACCTGCGAACAAAGTCCGACGGAACGACGGCCGCGGTTCTGATAGAAACTTATTCCAGCTATGAGTTCAGCCATCTCTGGCGCACCGTGGCCACGTCGTACAAGAACGGCTCCACCCTCGCCCCTTATGATTTCCCGACAGGCGGCCTGAACATGGCGCCCAAAGGCTTGGGCATGTTGCTCGAAGGCGGCTACCTGGGCGACGCCCAGCCCTTCTACTGCCCCAGCGCCACCAACATGCCCGGCGACAAGGAACGCAACCATTCCTCAGGCAAACACGGCGCTTACGCCCTCGCGCACTGGAAGACCGCCGGCGGCTTCGACGCGCAGGCCATGGTGTTCGGCGACTGGAACGCCGTCCGCGTGGCAGACAGCAGAGGTCTGAACACCATCTACAGCAACTACGACTACCGCCTTACCCCCTTGGCCTTGGCCAACCCTTGGCACCGCTGGCAAGAGATGGAGCGCGAAGACTCCAACTTCCGCCCCTATCGCCGCGTCCCCGGCGTCAAGCCCTCGGTCTACGCCCGCGCCGGCGTTCCCTATTTCCGCACCGTCCGCGAACTCGGCGGGCGCGCCCTAGCCAACGACACCTTCAGCAAAGGCATCTCCACCGACGCCCTCAACCGCACCCCCGCCAGCCTGGGGATTACCACGGCGGACACCTCCCGCGCCGCCGCCGGCTACGGCATCTTCGCCCATCGCAACGCCTACAACGTCCTCTATGGCGATGGCCGTGTCGCCGTCTTTGGCGACCCGCAGGAGACAATCGTCTGGCACAGCCAGGCCGAATCCGCCTCCAACACGCGCAACGGCGCCACCTACGCCAAACTGTGCTTGAATGTATGGCTGGGTTACGCCACGCCCTTTGGCAAGACCAGCATGAACAACACAAGCGTCGCCCATAGCGCCATCGCCCTCTGGCACGAACTGGACGCAGCCGGCGGCGAAGACGTGAACGTGGACCCATGACCATACGCGTGCAGAAACCCACGGCCCCGGGGACATGGCGCCTCAGCCCGCCAACGGCGGGATCGCAACGAGCCCCAGGAACCGAGAG
>CAYYEE010000776.1:0-1989 GCA_964470775.1 uncultured Planctomycetota bacterium
TTGATCGAAGGTTGAATCGCCAGGCACCTCGGGAGGAAGCCGCTATGGCGGACCCCATTCCCGCAGCCCCGCCCAAGACCGCGGAAGCCCCGGCCAAAGAGGTCGCTCCGCTGCCCAAGGCGCCCACCTACGCCGACCTTGCCACGGCCGCCGCCCCGTTGCCCTCCGGCGAGGCGCCGGCGGCTTCGCGCAGCCGCGAGCGTGTGTTCGTGGCCAGCAGCCTCATCTTCGGCGTCGCCCTCTGCGCCTGCATGGTGGCTTGGCTGTCGCGCAAGCAGGAGGTCTCCGTCCGCCTGCTCATGCGCAAGGTCGAGACATTGCAAAAACAGCTCCAAACCCCAGCCCAGACGGCCACCGCGCCGGCGGCTCCGGGCCAGGCCCAGCCGGCGGCCTTGGCGGCGCTGGGTTCGCCGGCCGAAGCTCTTCGCCGCGGCGCGCAGCTCTTCGATGAAGGCCGCTACGCGGACGCCATCCCCTACTTTGACGCCGCCACGCGCAACGCCGCCACGCCGGCGCCGGCGTACTACCTGGGGCTGTGCTGCCTGCGCACGCGCGATTCCCTGCGCGCCACGCGCCTCCTTCGCTCCATCGTCACCAGCAATCCTTCTTCGCCCTACGCCGTGCGCTCGCTCTACTGGCTTGGCCGCGAAGCCCTCGAGAGCGGCAACCCGTGGGCGGCTCTCCGCTTGTTCTCGGGCGTTATGGCCCAGGAAGACGTGCTCACGGCCGAAGACGGCGAGATCATCGCCGGCGCGCTTTACGGTCTGGGCGAGACCTACGCGATGTGCTCGGACCGCGCGGAAAGCGAGGAGCAAGCCGTCAGCGGCCGCGCGTCCACCGCCGCCGCGGCTCCGCCGGGCGCGCCTTCCAAGGAGGCCAAGCCATGAACGCGGCCGCCATTCTGCTTGCCGCGGCCCTTGCCGCGCCTGCCGCTCCCGGGGCTTCGGCCGGCGCTTCGGCTCAGCCCGGCCAGGACCGCGTGACGGAGATGGTCTCCAAGAGTATGGAGCACGAAGCCGAGCAGCGCGCTCTTGAGAACCTCAAACGCGAGTTCGACGAACTGTGCCGCAAGAACGAGGAAGCGCGCGAGCGGCACGCCAACATGGAGCTCCGCCTCGGCGGTGCGCGCATGGCCGGCCCGGCCGTAGTGGAGTCCGACGGCATCCGCGTGTCCAGGATCGTGGTCCAGGACGGCATGAGCTACACCGTGGAGGCGCGGCGCGCGCTGTTCACCAAAGTCATGGAGTCCATCTGCCTTTCCGCGGGCGTCAAACTGGAAGTGGTCCCCGCGTGTCCCCGCGAAGCGCTCGAAGCCAGGATCAACGTCCATATCCGCGAGGGCGCCTTGCTTGACATCCTGGAGACCATCGCCGGCGAGCAGGGGCTGTGGGTGGACCTGGACGACGCCCGGGCGCTCATCGGGCCGCCGGGGGCCGTGGCGGCGTCGTCCATGCGCCAGGCCTGCGCCACGCGCGCCTTCAGAGCTTTCCACAGGGCGTTGCTCCGCTACCCTGACGTCGCCGCCTCCGCCCGCGCCTACTGCGGCATCGCCGAGTACTTCCTAGCCATGGACCAGCCGGCGCCCGCCGTCCAGGCCTTGGAAAACCTGGTCGAGCGCCACGGCGAATCCGAGGAGGCGCGCGACGCCTACCGCCTCCTGTCCATCGCGCTCACGCGCATGGGCCGCCACGCCGAAGCCCGCCAGGCGCTGGACCGCCACCTCTCGCGGGCGCCGGCCGATGCGGCCGCGCCTGAAGCCGCCCTCAAGATGGGGGGCGTGCTGGCCAAGCAGGGCGATTTTTCCAAGGCTCTGGCTCAGTACTCCGAGGTCGTTCGGAGGTGGCCTGGCTCCAAAGAAGCCCCTCTGGCGCTGCTGGCCAAGGCCCGCTTGTGCGTGCGCATGGGCAGCTACCCCGCCGCGCTCGAAACGCTCGACGCCCTCAATGACGCCTACGGCGCGCCCCAGGGCGACGACGCGGCCGAGATCGA
>CAYYEE010000777.1:0-1988 GCA_964470775.1 uncultured Planctomycetota bacterium
CGGGCGCGCGCGCGACAAGCCGGCCTCGGCCCCAAAGGAAGACGAAGTCGGGGCCCTCGGACAGGTCCGGCCAGGGTGGAGGCGGGGGCGGCTCGGGCTTGGCGGGAGGTTGTTCGTCTTTGGGGGGAGGAGGGGGGCCGACTTTGGGCGGGGCGGGCTTGCCGGCGTTGTCGTCTTCGTCCTCGTCGTCATCGCCGTCGCTGTCCACGATGTTGACGCTGACGCAGTCCCACGGTCTGGCCGCTTCCATGACGCAGGTGATGAGCCCCTTGGACGACATCCTGCGGACGCCGTCTTCGAGGATGTCCTTGACGTCGTAGGCGCGGGTGACGCGGGGTTGCAGGCGCCTCACGGATTCGCGCGTGCCGATGACGATGGCGCCTTCGCGGACCACATAGGAAAGGCCCTCGCCAAGAATGAGCTTGAGCGCGTTCCTGAGGGGAATCTTGCTCATGGTCATGGAGACCAGGTGGTCACGGTCCTTGACGGACTCCGTTGTCAGATACATGTTCTTCCGCACGACCTCTTTGAAGAAATCCACGACCTCTTTGAGCGGCGCATTCTCGAAGGAGAAGTCCACCTCCTTCTCCAGCGCCAGTTGAAGTTCCAGGTCCGCGGGGGTCATGCCGGGCGCGTCGCCCACCGTGGTCCAAGGCAGGTATGGCGGGGCCGCCTGCTGGCCGGCCTTGTCCTGAGCCCATGCGCCCGCCGCGAAGGCCAGCGCCACAACCCCTATCACCACCACCTTTGCCCCCTTAGCCGCCAGCCCATGGACAGCCATGCCCGCGCTCCTTGCCTGCCGAAGGCACGCCGAACCGACCCAGGCCCGCCGTGGCCGCCGCTCCCATCCCGGCCGACAACGTGAGTATACTACAGAAAGGGGCGGGCGCAAAACGAGGGCGTGTCGAAAATGTCGGACCTGTCGGACGGGCCGGACTCAGCCAGAGGCGCCCCTCTTCAAACGCCCTTCCCCCTCCTCACGTAACGCTCTGGACACGCCCCCTCGCCCGGCATAGAATCACAGCGCCGATGGGCCGGCCGTGCCCGGCCCCGGCTACATGGACATGGGAGGTCCTGCATGAACAGCGACCCGCTGGCCGCTTACAACACCCGCAACACGCTGGCTGTCATCCTCGGCGGCGGACGCGGCACCCGCCTCTACCCCCTCACCCAGGAACGCTGCAAGCCGGCCGTGCCTCTTGGCGGGCGCTATCGCCTCATTGATATTCCGGTAAGCAACTGCATCAACAGCAATATCCGCCGCATCTTCGTGCTTACCCAATTCAACTCCACGTCGCTGCACCGCCACATCAACGAGACATATAAGATGGACGTGTTTGGCGGCGGGTATGTGGAAATCCTGGCCGCGCAGCAGACGGAAGTGGACATGAGCTGGTTCGAGGGCACGGCGGACGCGGTGCGCAAGTGCCAGCGCCATCTGGACCTGGACGACGTGGACCGGATTCTGATCCTGTCGGGCGACCAGCTCTACCGCATGGACTTCCGCCGCCTGATCCGGACGCACGTGGACACAGGCGCTGAGGCCACGGTGGCCGCGCTGCCTGTTCCGGCCAACGAGGTGAGCCGGCTGGGCATCTTGCAGGTGGACTCCACGGGCCGCATTGTGCGCTTTGTGGAGAAGCCCAAGGACCCGGACGTCCAGAAGAGCCTGGTGTGCCCTCAAGATGTTTTTGACCGCCACAACATCGCGCCCGCGGGCCGCACGCACCTGGCCAGCATGGGCATCTATCTCTTTGAGAAGCAAACGCTGTTCGACCTTCTGGGGCGCAAGGAGATGGTGGATTTCGGCCGGCAGGTCTTTCCGCATGCGATCAGCGAACGCCGCGTTTCGGCGCATCTGTTCGACGGGTACTGGCAAGACATAGGGACCATTGGGTCGTTTTTCGAGGCGAACCTGGCGCTGACGGACTGGACGCCGCCGTTCAACCTCTATGAGCCGGACGGGATGGTGTTCACGCATCCACGCT
>CAYYEE010000778.1:0-1965 GCA_964470775.1 uncultured Planctomycetota bacterium
CGTCCCCCGCGCTGCTTGACCGCAAACTACCTACTCTGAGTATCTGCACCCTCAGCCTCAACGATGCGGCCGGACAGCGCTTGTCTCGACCAGCCAAGGCATCGCTTCTCCATCGCCTTGCTCTCGACATCCAGTCGCGCGACCTCATCTTGCGGCGAAGGATGGTCAAAGGGTATTCTGTTGGCTTTGGCGCTTGTCAGCAAAGGCTACCAGCGGATGACTCTCCAAGACATCGGGGCGCCCAGCCAGGGCGGCGCCAGTCAGCTTTCCCTGAAGAGACGTGGCTTGAGGCTCGCCATTCTCACGGCGGCGCTGCTGCTCGGCGCGCTGCTGGCTCTGGCCTCGATCGTCGGCCACGCGCTGACGCTGTGGACCATGGCCCTGGCGGCCGGAGTGGACCTGCTGAGCCACGTGTTCACACTGTGGCTGGTGTCGGTGTCGGCCAGACCCGCGGACCACAAGCACAACTACGGGTACGGGAAGTTCGAGAACCTGTGCGCGCTGGCGGTGGCCCTCCTGATCGCCGGAATGGCGGTCTTTGGCGGCTATGAGGCGGCGCACAAGCTCTTCCACCCGCCCGAGGACACGATGGAGTTCGCGCTGGTGGCTGTCGCGGCGGCGGTGTCGAGCCTCAAGGATACTTTCGTTACTCGCCGCCTGCGACGAATCGTTCAGCAAGCGCCTTCGCCTTCGGTCAGTTATACGGCCGATCACCTGCGCATCAAGGCGATCACGGATGGGACGGTCGCGGTGGCCATGCTGGTTTCGGCGGTGGCCAAGGTGATCTGGCCGGAGCAGAGGTTGGCGCACTTTGTGCTGGCGCGCGTGGACCCGTTCGTGGCCATCATCCTGCAGATTCTTGTTGTGCGACATGCCATCCATGTCATCCACGACGGGTTGCAGGCGCTGTTGGACCGCACGTTGCCCGAGGACATGCAGGTTGTCATTCTGCGCGCGTTGAGCAAGTACGACGACCTTTACTGCAACTTCGGACAGATTCGCTCGCGCCGGGCCGGGCCGCAGGTGCTGGTGGATATCGAGATCGTGTACCCGGCGGACTGGACGCTCGCCCGCGCGGCGGAGGCGGCGAGGTCGTTTGAGGGGCTCCTGGGCAAGGAGATCGCCAGCGACGCGATCACGGTCTTCCCGGTCCCGTGCAAGCTCGATTGTCTGTGCCGTTCCCGAGGGTTGCCCTGCCCCTACTCCACCAGCGGCCCTGCCGTGGAATAAGGCTTTTCCCCCCTGCCGCGCCGGCTTCTGCGCACAGCCCCATCGGCGGCCTTGCGCCGGAACGACGCGCCCCGCAACCAACGCCGCTGTCAAGAAGACTCTGGGATGTGTGGGAGTAATGGGACCAGTTGTGTGGGGTATGGGGGGTGACGGGGGGATGTTCGTTGCGACGGCGGCGGGGCCTTGTCATGGGGGCGCAGAATGGTTCTAATGGGCGGGCCTTGGGCCAACGCGGGGCGCGCCGGGCGGCGGAGTTCACGATGCGGTCAGGCGCTGCCTGCGTCCGTCACGTTCAGGAGACCAGCGGTCTCATGCACACAAAGCTTTTGAGCGCGGGCGTGCTCGGCATAGACGCCTTTCCCGTTGAAGTGGAAGTGGACGTCACCAACGCCATGCCCAAGACCGTGCTGCTGGGTCTGCCTGACGCGGCGGTGAAGGAGAGCCTGGACCGCGTGCGCACGGCCATGGTGAACAGCGGCTACCACTTCCGTGTGCACCGGCTCACCATTAACCTCGCGCCCGCGGACTTGCGCAAGGAAGGTCCGGCGTTTGACCTGCCGATCGCGCTGGGCGCGCTGATCGCCACGGAGCAGATTCAGTCGGACAAGCTTGGGCAGTACGCGGTGGCGGGCGAGTTGTCGCTGGACGGGCGCGTGCGGCCCGTGCGCGGCGCGCTGCCGATAGCGATGCTCTGCAAGCAGATGGGCGTCAAGGGGCTGATCCTGCCGCGCGCGA
>CAYYEE010000779.1:0-1960 GCA_964470775.1 uncultured Planctomycetota bacterium
CAGCGAGCCGGCCGCGGTGTAGGAGTTGAGCTGGTAGCCTTGGGCGATGGTGCGCCAGCGGGACTGAACCGGCGACCATTGATCGAAGTCAATGGTAATGGGGGTATCGGACGCGCGGGCCTGGTACTTGGCGCCGGCGTATTGGAGGGGGTAACGGGTGAGCGTGCCAGAGAGGTGGTTGGACCCGCAGGCGCCAGGCGCGGCGCCGATGGGGCTGCACCAGTTGAAGTCCGGGCCTTTCCAGCCAGGATAGGAGGGGAGGTAGCCGCTGTAGTCGCCGGAGTAGCTTTCGAGCGCGAGTCCCATCTGTTTGAGGTTGCTAAGGCAGGAACTGCGGCGGGCCTTTTCCCGAGCGGCGGAGAGGGCGGGCAGGAGCATTGCGGCGAGGATGGCGATGATGGCCACCACGACGAGCAGCTCGATGAGCGTGAAGGCGCGCCATTTGAACAAAAGGCTCGGCATCTCTGTCTCCTTTCAGGAGGACTGCGCGGCGGAGCGTACAGGGCCGGTGGATTCCCTTTCCACCAGCTCTGGCGTCAGAATCACATTCCCTGGGACACGGCCTTCCATGAGTTCCTTGAGCATTCTTGTCGCGTGTTCGGCCACTTCTTCGCGGTGTTGACGGATGGTGGTGAGGGGGGGATAGATGCTTTGGGCGAGGCTGGTGTCGTCGTAGCCCACGACGGAGACGTCGCGGGGCACGGAGAGGCCGATGCGGGCGAGTCCCTCGATGACTTCGAGGGCGAGGCGGTCGTTGGAGGCCAGGACGGCGGTGATCTGGCGAAACTGATCGGCATGGGATTCGACGTAGCGGCGGATGGCGCCGGGCGAGTCTCCGCATTCGATCAATGCGCCGTCGTGGGGCAGGCCAGCCGCCTGGAGGGCGTGGACGATGCCCTGGGCTTTGCCGAGGTTGGCGTTGAGTTTGTTGGCTATGAAGACAAGGCGGCGGTGGCCAAGTTCGATTAGCCTGGCCGCGGCGCGGCGCACGCCTTCGGCGCGGTCAATGACGAGGCAGGGGAAGCCCTCGATGACGCGCTCGTGCGCCACGACGCAGGGCAGGTCTTCGGGGACCAGTTCGCGGACGCCCGTGGCGGCGGTGTGAGGGAATAAGATGAGCCCGTCCACCTGTTTGTGGACCAGCTCCTGCACCACGACGCGCTCGCGGTCCCTTTCGTGCCGCGTCTCGCCGAAAAGGGGGAGGCAGTCTATGCGATGGAGAGCCTGGGGGAAGAAGCTCAACTGCACGCTCATGATCTCGGAGCCGAAGAGGCTGGCGGCGACGCCGACGAGGCCGGTGCGCTTGGCGCGGAGAGCGCGGCCGAGGAAGTTGGGGCGGTAGCGGAGCCGTTTGGCCGCGGCGCGGATGGCCTTGCGGGTGTCCTCCGAGGCGTAGCAGCTTGGGTCGTCGTTGAGGACACTGGACACCGTGGAGACGGCAAAGCCGGTTTCCTTGGCGATGTCGTGCAGGGTGGCGGCCATTATGTCGCTTGACCTCAGGTCAACCCACCGTATATGGAACGTTTCATATTCATGATACAAGCAAGTGGCGGTTGTGTCAAGAAAAATCCCGCGGGAGGCAATCCGTGGGTGGGGCCTGTGGATGGGATGGACATGATGGAGCGGGCGGGACAGGCCGGAGGGGGCGGACATGGGACGGATCGGGCGGCGGATGGGGCGCTGGCTTTGACAGGAGACGTGTGTAGGGCCTATGATTCATGCCGTTGGTTTGGGTCGCATAGGCAGGGCAGCCATGGGAGCGAGGCCGGCATGTGGAGCGTGGACGGGTTCCGGCGGGCGCCGGGCCGCATTATGCGGCTGGCGCGCATCGCGCAGGTGTTGGCTAAGCACGGGCTGGGTCAGTGGGGCCGCTACCTGGGGCTGGCCAGGTACCTGAGCCGCAAGAAGGACCGGGCTGCCGTGGAGGGCGGGGGCGAGAGCGCGTGGGCGGAGCAGATGA
>CAYYEE010000780.1:0-1957 GCA_964470775.1 uncultured Planctomycetota bacterium
AGGCGGCGCCACGCCAGCGGCCGCGAAGACGTCCAGGTTCAGATGGGCGCACAACGGAGCGATGTAGACCGGCAGGCCGTACTGCGCGCCTCCGTGCTCGAACAGTTTCACAGCCTCGGGGTGCAGCCCCTCCACCACGGATGGATCGCGCCGGATGAAGGCATCCAGCGGCGCAAGCCTGCCGTTGCGGACCATGTCCGCCGAAGACAGCGGGGTCATGTGCGTAACGTCAGCCGCGCCTGCGGCGACGTCATCGTCCAGCGTCATGCCGGCGGGTTTGCGCTCCATGCCCTCGGCCACGATCCGCATCACCCACCCCGGCTTCACGACAACCGGCGGCGCGCTCTCCTCGCGAGGCTCGGCCACGAACACGCCCACCCCCGCCCTTCGCTTCACCAAGCCCCCAGCTTCCAGCATCTCGATGGCCTTCATCGCCGTGGTCTGCGACACCTTGCGCGAAGACATGATCCGCTTGACAGGCGGCAATGGAGCGCCAGCCCGGTGAGCGCCGGAGGTGATTTCCTTGCGCAACTCCTCGTAGAGTCGAAGGTACTTGGCTTGACGCGACGCGGCGTCTGGTGGAGTAGGCATAAATCTCCCTTAGCAGCCTGTTGAAAATGTCGCGTCTGTTCCGGGGACACGTTGCGATCCCGCCGTTGGCGGGCCGAGGCGCCATGTCCCCGCCGGCGCGGTGTCTTTTTCAACGGGCCGTTAGACTGATCTATCGGCGTATCGCCATGCCGTTCTTCTTCATATAGCATTGCTCGCTATGGCATGTCAACAGCACGGCCATCAAACGAGCGCCGCGCCTGGGCGGCCATCCGACCTGTCAGACATGTCGGACTGGACCGGCGAGACCGGAAGTCGTGTTGACACGCCCGGCGGCGCCGTTGATAATGACCTTTCAACGACTTGCCGCGCGCCGGGTAGCGACGCGCGCCTCACCTGAAAGGAGACATCCCTCATGCCCAAAGCGAAGAAGCTCCCCGACGTCGCCAAACTGCCGAAGAGAACCGTGACGTTCGGCGTTTTCGCGACCAGCGACCCCCGCATCGACGCGGCCTCGCGTCAGCGCTGCCGCAACATCACGGCCCACGTCGCGGATACGCTGGCCGCGGTCAAGGGCCCGGACGGGTCGGCTGTAAACGTGGTGTGGAGCCCGCTGCTGGTGGACGGCGAGCGCCAGGCCGACATGGTCGCGGCTCAGTTCAAGGCCGCTGGCGTGGACGCCATTGTGTGCGCGCCCGACACCTGGGCCTTCCCTCAGCTCAGCCTCATCTCGCTGCTGAGCCACTTCCCGAGCGATATGCCGCTGAACCTGACCTGCGGCAACAGCGGTCCCAAGCCGGGCGTGGTCTTTGCTCACGCGGCCAACGGCGCCCTGGCCCAGTGCGGGCGGCTGGCCGCGCTGAACGTGGGCAACTGGCCCGACACAGGCGCGAACCCCAAAATGAGCGCGGCCACGGCCAAGGCGCTGGTGGACTGGGGCTACGCCGCTCTGACGCGCCAGGCGCTGCGCGGGGCGCGCGTGTTGATCTGGGGCCACGACAGCATGGGCATGGAGACCGCCCTGGCGCACATCATCCCCACGCGCCGCGCGTTTGGACTGGAAATCACGCGGTTGGACATGAAGCTGCTGGCGGACATGATGGCCAAGAAGGCCTACAAAGCGTCGGAGCTGAGGGCGTTGCGCCAGTGGATCAACAAGAGCGTGGGCAAGCGCCTGGCCATCCGCAACAAGGCGGACAGCGCGCGCTTTGACCAGAGCCTGGCGATGTACCTGATCACCCGCGACCTGATGGCGGATTTGAACGCCGTGGGCGGGGGCTTTATGAGCCAGCTCGAGTGGGGTTCGGACAGGCGCGGCCTGCCGCTGCCCGTGGCGGACGTGATGGAGTCGCTGTTCAATTCCACGTTTGACCACAACGGGCGCAAGCCGGTGCAGCCGTTCGCCACG
>CAYYEE010000781.1:0-1952 GCA_964470775.1 uncultured Planctomycetota bacterium
CTCCCTCTACTCCCCGTTCCTCAGCTTCGGCGATGTCGCCGCAAAGTTCGTCGAAGCCAAGGCCGCCGGCGTCGCCGCGCTCAGAAACTTCGTCAACTCATGGCTCGCTGAACCCTGGGAGGAAGCCGCCGACCGCCCGCAATGGGACGAGGTCCGCGCCCGCCTCTCCGAACCCCGGCCCCGGGGCGTGGTCCCGCCAGGATGCTTCGGCCTCACCTGCGGCGTGGATCTTCAGGATTACCGCTGCCATTGGTGCGTCATTGCCTGGGGCCTCGACCGCCGAGGCTACATCGTCGAATGGGGCGAATCCGCCGACCTCGAAACGTTCCGCGACACCGCCCTCCTCGCCCTCGCCCCCGATACCGGCCTTCTATCTCCACGCGCCTGGCCCGCCTCCGATGCCATTCCAGCCGCCGTTCCCAAGCCCCAAGACCCAGAACCCCAGGCCCGCGCGTTCGAAATCCGCGCCATCGCCTGCGATGCCCGCTGGCGCTCTCAATATGTCCTCGACTTCTGCGCCGACCTCGCCAACTACGGCCTGGCCCGCGCATTCCCCATCAAGGGCAACACCAACATCCGCGCCCGCTGGCAGGTCGCCAAGATCGACGTCAACCGCTTTGGCAAAACCCGCCTCCGATCCCAGCGCGTCATGTACATCAACGTGGACATGTACAAGCCTGAACTCTACCACGCCCTCAAATTCCGCCGCCCAGGCGAACCCGGCTCCCTTACCCTCCCCGCTCAGGCCGACGAGGACTTTTGCCGCCAAATCACATCCGAGGTCCGCACCCTGGTCACCGACCGCTCGGGCCACGAGTCATACCATTGGGTCATTGCCGATGAAATCGGCAACCACTACGGCGACTGCGTGGTCTACGCCATGTGGGCCGCGGATTACCTCGGCTGGCTCGGCCGCCGCACGCCCAATGCCCCCGCGCCTCATGGCTCCAGCGCCTGCGTCTCCTCCAACACAGTCCGCCTGCCCCGCGTCCCCGGCCCTCCGCCAGGACTCGGCCCGCCTCCAGCTCGCAGCCGCATCCGCCGCATATCCCTGGCCAAGCTCTCGGAGTCCCGCTAATGCGCCAAGTACGCCTCTCCCGCCACGCCCCGCCCCGCCTGTCCGACACCCCCCAACAGCCCACCCAGGCCGGCGTCCCCTCTCCGCCTCGCGTCACAGACGGTCTGCGGTGCCCAAATTGTTGGTGCCGGGACCTGCGCCTCCAAACTGACCCCGACGCCGGCCCAATCCCCGGCCTCGACTGGGACGTCACGTCCACCCGCCGCATCCCCAACGCCATCCGCCGCTACCGAGTCTGCCGCAACTGCGGCTACATTGTCCGCACACGCGAGGTCATTGATCGTCCCATCCAGCGCGCCTCCCTCGATCCCCACCGCTCCACCAATTGACATGCCCGCTCCCATAATCCCAAGAATTCACTTGACAAATAACAACAAAATGTTATAATAACAATTGACGCAGGACGCCAAAAAGGAGCAGCCCATGAACATCATACACCCCGTTGACGGCACGCCTCAGGAGGCCGCCTACCCCTGCTTGGCCCAGCCCAAGTACGACGGCGTGCGCGCCATCTGGCGCGATGGATGCCTCCAAACAGTCAACGGCCGCCCCATGCCTGCTCTATCCAGCCTGGCCTCCGCCATCCTGTCATCTCGCGCTCCATCCGCTCCAGCCGACATGATCCTCGACGGCGAAATCATCGGCGATGCGTGGGCTGACGCGGTGGCTGCGGTCTCATCCGCCTCGCCGCTGCATGGTCTGCGCTACGTCATCTGGGACGCTCTCACCACCCGCGAGGCCCTCGGCCTCTGCCCCATGCCCGGCTATGCCGCCCGTCTCGCCCGCCTGCGCGACTGGCTCTCCATCCCACAACAATCCTCGGCCGTGTCCATCTGCCCCGGCGTCCTCTGCGCGTCTCCCTCCGAGGCCGCCG
>CAYYEE010000782.1:0-1942 GCA_964470775.1 uncultured Planctomycetota bacterium
CCCGCTGATGCAGCCCGATGGTCGGCTCGTCCAAGACGTAACACACCCCCACCAGCCCGCTGCCCACCTGCGTCGCCAGCCGGATGCGCTGCGCCTCGCCGCCGGACAGCGTCGCGCTCGTCCGGTCCAGCGTCAAGTACCCGATCCCCACGTCCACCATGAACCGCAGGCGGGCCATGATCTCCTTCAGGATCGGCTTCGCGATCGTCGTCTTCTCCTCCCCCAGCTTCAGCCCGCCAAAGAACCTCTCCGCCTCCTCCACCGAAAGCCCCGTCGCCTCGTGAATCGCCTTGCCGCCCACCCGCACCGCCAGCGACTCC
This sequence comes from uncultured Planctomycetota bacterium, assembly GCA_964470775.1. Lineage (GTDB taxonomy): Bacteria > Planctomycetota > Brocadiia > CAIUPP01 > CAYYEE01 > CAYYEE01. The sequence continues at coordinate 321 of CAYYEE010000782.1, forward strand.
GGCTTCAGCCGCGCCCCCCTGCACACCGGACACGGCAGCTCGCTCATATACGCGTGCAACCGCCTCTTCACATACTCGCTCGTCGTCTTCTCGAACCGCCGCTCGCAATTCGGAATCACCCCCTCAAACACCACCCCGTTCGCCTCCCCCCCCCGCATCAACGCCTGCCGCTTCGCCGGGGGAATCTCCTTGAACGGCGTCGTCGGGTCCACCCCAAACGCCTCGCAGAACTCCCGCAGCACATAATAGTAGTGAATCCCCATCCGCTTCCCCATGCCCCGCCACACTTCAATCGCGCCGTCCTTCAACGACAGGTTCTCATCCGGAACCATGAACTCCGGGTCAAACTCCAGCTTCGTCCCCAGCCCGTCGCACGCCGGGCACGCCCCGACCGGACTGTTGAAGCTGAACATATTCGGCTGCAGCTCGCCGTAGCTGATCCCGCATTGTGGACACGCGTATTTCTCGCTGAAGACGCGGTCTTTCCACGAGCCGTCCGGCGCCTGCCACGCCAGCGTCATCAACCCCTCGCCCAGCTTCAAAGCAATCTCCACCGAATCCCCTAACCGGCTCTCCACGCCGGACCGGATCACCAGCCGGTCCACCACCGCGTCCACGTCGTGCTTCTTGTTTTTCGACAACCCCGTCACCGCCTGCAACTCGCTCACGATCCCGTCCACCCGCACCCGCACAAACCCCTCCGCCTTGATCCGCCTCAGCACGTCCCGGTGTTCCCCCTTGCGGCCCACCACCATCGGCGCCAGCACCATCACCTTCGTCTCCTCCCCCATCCCCATCACCGTCCGCACAATCTGCTCCGGCGTCTGCGGCGCGATGGGCTTGCCGCATTGATAACAGAACGGCTCACCGCACCGCGCGTACAGCAACCGAAGAAAATCATAGATCTCCGTCGTCGTCGCCACCGTCGAACGCGGACTCGCCAGACCCGTCCGCTGCTCAATCGAAATCGTCGGCGGCAGCCCCTCGATCGAATCCACGTCCGGCTTCTGCATCTGTTCAAGAAACAACCGCGCGTAAGACGACAAGCTCTCCACGTAGCGCCGCTGCCCCTCCGCGTAGATCGTGTCGAACGCCAGCGACGACTTGCCCGACCCGCTCAACCCCGTCACCACCACCATCTGGTCGCGCGGGATATCCACGTCCACGTTCTTCAGATTATGCGCGCGAGCCCCACGCACGCGAATGAAACGAGACTCACTCATCAGCCTCTCACCCAATCGTCAACCGCCTCGAAGTCAGCGAAGCCCGCGCTCCGCCACCCCCGCCGCCGCACAGGCGCGAAAAACGCCAGGAACCGAATCACGTATTATACCACACCCCCCGCCCCCCCATGCCTCCCCATGTCCTGCCTCCCATCGCCGTTCCCCCCCGCCGCCCGCCCCTGCTATACTACCCGCGCCAGTCGCGCTCCCTTGCCAGGACAGCCCATGACCAAACCCCGCGCCGCCATCGGCCTCTCCGGAGGCGTCGACTCCGCCGTCGCGGCGACGCTCGTGCACCGCGCGATCGGCGACCAGCTCACCTGCATCTTCGTCAACAACGGCATGATGCGAGCCCAGGAGCCGGAGCGCGTCGTCAGCACCTTCCGAGGCCAGATGGCG
>CAYYEE010000783.1:0-1924 GCA_964470775.1 uncultured Planctomycetota bacterium
CTCTATGTCGCAACGCCCGATACCAAGGCCGGCAAGGTCCGCGTCACGGTCACCAGCGCGGACGCGACCGAAACGCTGCTCGAATCCACCGAACCCGCGCCCGCCTCCCAAGCCTTCATTGCCAGCCTGGACCTCACCACCCTGCGTCCCGGCCGCTACATCGTCACGGTGGCCATGCTCGACACCACAGGCGCCCAGACCAACTCCACGACATGTCCTTTGTCCGTGCGAACGCGAACAGCGCCTCGCGACCCCGGCAAGAAGTGGCGCATCCGCAGCGTCCCCCTGGATACCGACGCCTTCATCCCCAGCAAAAAGCGCTGACCCGGTGACGCCCATGTCTCTGCCCGTCGGCAAGCTGCCTGTCCATCTCCTCGAACGGCTCCTTCGACGCCTGCCGGTCAACGACCACCGCCTCCTCCTCGGCCCCGGCATCGGCCGCGACGCAGCCGTCATCTCCCTTGGCGGCGCCTGCCTCATCGCCAAGACCGACCCCATCACCTTCGCCACGGACGAGATCGGCTGGTACGCCGTCCACGTCAACGCCAATGACATCGCCTGCATGGGTGGACAGCCCAAATGGTTCCTGGCCTGCGTCCTCCTTCCCCAGGACTCCGCCACCGAGGAACTCGCCAGCCACATCCACAACAGCATCCTCGACGCGTGCGCCGAACTGAACGTCTCCCTGGCCGGCGGCCACACAGAAATCACCTGGGGCCTCGACCGCCCCATCGTCATCGGCCAGATGCTCGGAGAAGCGCCCAGCGCCAAGGTGGTCACCGGCGCCTCCCTGGCCCCAGGCGCCCGGCTCCTCCTCGCCAAAGGCATTGCCATCGAAGGCACATCCATCATTGCCCGCGAGCGGGGTCAATCCCTGGCCGGCCTCGCCGCCCCGGATCTCCTCCGCCGCGCCGCCGGCTTCCTGCGCCAGCCCGGCCTCTCCGTTGTTGCACAGGCCATGGCCGCGGTCGCCGGTCCAGGCGTCCTGGCCATGCACGACCCCACCGAAGGCGGCCTGGCCTCCGGCGCGTGGGAAATGGCCCGCCGCGCCGGCCTCGGCCTGCGCGTGCGCCTCGACCGCATCTGTGTCTACGAGGAGACGCGCGTCCTCGCGCAAGCCCTTAACCTCGACCCCCTGGGCCTCATCGCCTCCGGCGCCCTTCTGATCGCCGCTCAGCCGGACCACTCCGATAACATACGCCGGCGCGTCGAAGCCACCGGCGTCCCTTGCGCCGACATCGGCGAACTGCGCCCCGCCGCCGAAGGCTTCACCATGGAGACCTCGGACGGCCCGCGCCCCTGGCCCTCGTTCGAGCGCGACGAGATCGCCCGCCTCTTCAGCTCATGAACGCGCCCGCGCCCCCAAGCCCCGCGCGCTACAACACCACGCCTCGTTTCAGCCGCTCCACCGCATTGCGCTCGCCCACCACAATCAGCCAGTCCCCCTCCTCCAACCTCTCTTGGGCGCGGGGGAACGACATCCTTCGCTCACCACGCCGAATGCCCACCACCATCACCCCGTGATCCTGCTGGAATCGCGACTCCGCGAGCGTCTTGCCAACCAGCGGCGACCCGGCGCCCAGCGGCGCCTCGGCCATGCTGAACTGCCTGGCCCCGCCGTCCGCCTCGTGCTCGCGCTCATTCAGCAGGTCCTGCGCCCGGCGCACATTCTCCGGCTCGCCGATCAGCGCCACCTTGTCGCCAGGCAGCACGTGAAAGTCTGGTCCAAGGTCCAAATGCGCCCGGCCCGCCCGGCTCACCGCAAGGATCGACACCCCCGTCTCCGCGCGCAACGGGATGTCGCGGATCGCCAATCCGCCGTAGCGCGACCCGTGCCGCACCCGCGCCTCCACCAGCGCCACCGGCCAGTCCACGCCATCCGGAAGAAGCTCAAAATAGCGCGTGATGTCGCTGCCCGGCTCGA
>CAYYEE010000784.1:0-1923 GCA_964470775.1 uncultured Planctomycetota bacterium
CTGAAGCCCCGCGGCGTGTTTGTCGTGGCGAGCGATTTCCAGCCCCTCGGCGCCGAGCCCAACCTCGCCCCTCGCGATGGCGTGGCCCAGCGCCGCGCCTACGCCGGCCCCGCTCTGACCGAACGCCTGCGCCGGCACGGCTTCGCCGCGTCGTGGGTCCAGCGCGTGGACGCCGATGGCCAGCCCCTGGGACCGGGCGCCGTGGTCTGCCTCAAACGCCGTCCCGCGGCCTGTCTGCCCCCCGCCGCCGAGTCGCCGGCCTCCTTCCACCGCGCGCGCCGCCCCCGCCAATCCGGCCAGACCCTCTCCTCCGTCAGCGTCCTGGTCTCCACCCACCTCTACTCCCCCAACAACTGGCGCTTCCAGAAGCTGCAGACCGAGTCCGTCTTCAAGCACACCAAGATCGACTTCGAGTACTTCATGGCTTTGGACGTCGAGCGGCCCGGCCGCAACCAGACCCTGGCGCCCGATTTCAAGGACTGGCTGCGCGACTTCGCCGCCAGCCACAGCAACTTCCACTCCTTCACCAGCCCGGACATGTACCCTGTCCGCCTGCGCCGCGCCGCGGCCCAGGCCCGCTGCGAACACAGCCTCGCCTTGGACAGCGACTGCTTCCTCATCCGCGACCGCTGGCACGACCTCATCCCGGCCGTGGACTTCTTTGGTTTCGAGCGCCGCGGCATTTACACGTTCGAGCGGTTCTGGTGCGCCCCGCGCTACCCCTTCGACTCCGCGTTCTTCGGCTATCGCACCTCGCTGAGGCAGCCCTGCGTCTTCTTCGGAGGCGGCTCCCGCGATTTCCGCGACCACGCCATCGAGTACGCCGGCGCCTTTTTCCAGAACAACCCCGAGGCCCGCGACACGCTCTTCCTGCCCCACGTCGAACTGATCCGCCGCCATATTCCCGCCCACGAGCGCGTCAACATCGAGATATTCCATCTGGAAAGCAGCGCCCTGGCCCGTGATGGGTATGAAGCCCATGCCATTGACCCGAGCCTGGGCCTCATCCTCGACGTGAACATGACCCCGGCCGACGGCCGCATGGACCTGAGCAAAGGCTGCTGGCCCTGCCCCACCATGACCGACTGGAGCGGCGCCTACCCGCCCGGCCGCGACCCGCGGCCCAACCCGCGGTCCGCATGGCAGCGCCGCGCCCTGGCCATCCACCTTGCGCCCAAGCGCCGCTATCGGGCTCTCGTCAAAGAAGGGGGCGGATTCTGCGAGCAAGCGCCTCCTCTCGACTTCGACAAGATCACGTCCATCATCACACCGTTCGTCCACGGAGATTAACCCTCTCTCTCACTCAAGGAGCCTCGCCCTTTGAACCCACCCAACATCGCCAGCCCCGCGCTTCACTTGTCGGGCATCTGCTCCGTGTGTGGCGCGCCCGGCGAATTCGCGGCCCCGGCCGGCGCCAGCCTGCGCGAAGCCACCTGCGCTCATTGCGGCGCCACCACGCGCAACCGCGACGTCGCCCTGGCCCTGGTCCGCGCCCTGCTGGGCGACGACACCCCCCTGGCCAAGGCCCTGCCCAAGCTGGCCGGATTCGCCATCTTCGAGGCCCAATGCGAGGGCGCAGTGCACAAGACACTCAACGGCCTGCCGGGCTACGTCTGCTCCGAGTACCTGCCCGGCGTGCCGCCCGGCTCCACGAACGACCGGGGCGCCCGTTGCGAAGACCTGCAGAGTCTCACCTTCGCGGACAACTCCTTCGACGCCGTCATCACGCAGGACGTCCTCGAACACGTGGCCGACCCGGAGCGCGCGTTTCTGGAGATCCGTCGCGTCCTCAAGCCAGGCGGCAGCCACATCTTCACGGTCCCTGTTCACGAGGGCCACCCCACCACCACACGCCCTGTCGGCCCCGCCTCCCTTCCGGTCAGTCACGAAGACCCCCTGGCCCAGGCCGGCGCGCCGGCGCCG
>CAYYEE010000785.1:0-1917 GCA_964470775.1 uncultured Planctomycetota bacterium
AGGAACCGCCGGGATTGACGCAGAAGGCGAGGCCCAGAGAGCCCTGGCGCCAGGGGCCGATGTCAGCGGCCAGGGAGCAGCCGCGCCAGCGGGAGTCGCCGGCGACGTTGAGGGCGGCGCCCTCGGCGCGGGCGATGATGGAGCGGGGGATGCGGCCGGTTTCCCAGGACGCGCCGCGGGCGAGATAGCGCCACTCACCGCCGTGGGGAGACCAGCGGGCGCGTCCGCTGGCGGAGAAGTCGTCCAAGAAGGCGGATTCGCTCTGCGCGAGGATGTCGTCATATTCGACGCAGGGGTGGTCTTCGGGCTTGGCCTGGCCTGGGTCGGGGGTCTGGACGTAGAGGCCGGCGGCGCCGGTAGTGAGGGCGGGGTGGGAGACGGTGAAGATGGGGGTATCGTCGATCCACACGCGGCCCCATCCATCGCCGTACCAGACGGAGAGGGTGTGCCATTGGTCGGGCAGGATGCCACCAGGCGACTGGGCGAGAATTTCCTCGGCGCCGTCCTTGACGCGGACGAACTGGCGGCAGGGGTTGGGAGCGTTGCGGGGCAGCCAGCGGAAGAGGAAGTAGTCGTTGGGGCCGCGATAGGCGGCGACGAGGCCGGCGGAGGCGCCTTGGGGGGCGCGGCAAGCGGCGGAGAAGGTGAGAGCGCTCCACCAAGCCGGGCCTGTGACGGCCACGCCGGGCGCGCCTGAGCCGGTGAGGCTGAAGGCGTTGATGGAGCGGCCGGGGTTGCGGAGGGACTTGAGCCGCCAATCGCCGGATTCGGTTCGCCATGCGTGCGCCTCGCCGGGCGCGCGCATGAAGTCGTCGGCGAAGTAGATGTCGCTGGTGGGGCGAACCTTGACAGAGAGGCGCAGGCCGCTGTTCAGGCCGCCAAAGGCGATGGCGCCGCCGGCGAAGGCGTCGCTTGAGGCGAGGGCGACAACGGCGTTGTCGAGGAGGATGTTGATGGCCGGGGGCCGGCGCTGGATGGTGAGAGTCTTGCCGATGGCGTTCTTGAGGTCGAGAGCGATGGGGACGACGGGGCGTTCGACGCCGCACTCGACCACACCGAGGACGCTGCGGCCGGGAGCGAGTTCGAGGAAGTGGTAGTTGTTGATGTCCTGTTTGCAGAAGACGATGCGCGTGCGGCCTCGGGGCTCGCCGCGGAGGGCGATTTCAATGTTGAAGGGGCCGGAGGGATGGGTCTGGTGTTCCTGATAGGCCCAGGGCTGCCATTCGGCCCAGCGGGCGGCGGGGTAGGCGGGTTGGTTTTGGCCGCAGGACACGAGGCAGGCGGTGGACGCGGCGGCGGCCGCGACGAGGGCCAGGACAGCAAGGCGTTTGAGCATGGACCGCGCTTTCGAGAAATGGGGCTGCCGGGCGCTGCGCCGAGTTCTCAGGCGTAATTTTTATTATAGAGGGGGATCGGCGGCGGCGCAAACCGAGCCATTTGCGCTGTGGCTGTTTTTGGGGGGCGGGAAGGCGGAGGGACGAGGCGAGGAGAGGCGGGAGGGGGTCAGGCGGGGCCGGGCGAGGGCCGTTGGGGGCGCTGGCGGCGTGTATTTGGCCTTTGGAGGCCGTTGGAGGCCCCCTCCGGGCAGAGTGTCCCCCGGGGGGCGCTCGCCTCCGCTCCTGGCCGCCGCGCTACGCCGCTTGCGTCAGGCTGCGCAGCCGGTCTCGCTGGTTCTCCTTCACCCGCCCCAGCGCCGTGGCCAGCATCACGATCAGCGCCAGCCCCATGCGCAGCCACATCTTCTTGTGCCCCCGGATGAAATGCCGCTCGAATCCATACGCGACGTCCAGCCGGCTGTTCACCCGCTCCACTGCGGTCCGCTTCGCGTACACCTTGGCCCAATCCCGGCTTGTGCGCGCAAGCGGCGTGAACACGCGCGGGTCTTCGCTCAAGGGGATCCGCGCCGCGCCCTTGACC
>CAYYEE010000786.1:0-1916 GCA_964470775.1 uncultured Planctomycetota bacterium
GCGCGGGGGCGCAGAGAATGGTGGGGACAACAGGGCGGCGGCGGGCGGGACAGGAGTCAGTCGAGGGCCAGCCGCAGGCGTTGCGCGGCTGCCCGAAGGCGCCGGTCCGCGGTCCAAAGCCGGTGGCCGGCCATCTGAGCGGACGCCAGAAGGTGGATGTCGATGAGGCCCAGGCCGCGACCGGCAAGGGAATGGCGGTCAATGAAGAAGAGGACCTCGTTGTCGTCCGCGCGGGGCGATTGGGGAAGGGTGCGGAAAAGGCCGAGGATCTCGTCTCTGTTGCGCAGGATGCCGCAGGCGAGTTCGCCGATGACGAAGGGGTGAACCGCGACCTCGCCGTCTTCGAGCAACGCAACAAGGCCGGCGGAGGACTTGTGGAAGTGGTCCACCCACACCGATGTGTCCACAAGGACCATCAGCGCGGTCTCCTCCTGGGCGCTGGACGCAGGCGGGGCTCTGCGCCGCCGAGCTTGGCGAGGCGGCGGGCGGACTCGCGTGCGATGAGGCTCTGCAAGCCCATGCGGACGAGGGCCGTCTTCTCGGTTACGCCGGTGAGCCGAGAGGCCTCGGACAGGATGGCGTCGTCAATGTTCAGTGTGGTTTTCATACATATGAGTATGTACGCTTGATATGGATATGTCAATGCCGGGGGAAACTCAGAGGGCGACGGAGGACGCAGAAGAACGGCAACAGATGCGGGCGGGATGCCCGCGCTCCGGCGGGGGTGGCGCGGACGGGACGCCGGGATGGGAACGGCCCGGCTCACCCCCCTGCCGCGGTTTTGCGGAAGGTGGTGAGGAGGAGGACGAGGGCGATGGCGGCGGCGAAGAAGGCGGCGGTGAGGGCAATGCCGAGGAGCTTGCGGGCGCGGGGGGGGAGCAGCATCCACCAGCGGCGAAGGGTGAGGGGGATGTTGAAGAAGGCGTCAAAAACCCAGTGTTCGAGGAGGGCGCCTTTTTCGCCGAAGACGGGGATGGCGTGGACGAGGTTGGTGGTCCAGCGGCCGGCCATGAAACGGGAGAGGGTGGGGTAGTGCTGGGCCATCTGGAGGGGGAAGCCGAGGTAGCCGATGTATTTCCAGAAGGAGATGAGGCCGGCGACCCAGTAGTTGCGGAGGTCGCGCTCGCGGATCATGAGCCAGACGACGTAGCCGCCGCGGGCGATGGAGCCAGGGGAAACGGGGGTGACCTGGAAGAGGGCGAGGACGCCGACGGCGTAGGCGAGGCCCTGGGCCCAGGTCTTGCCATAGACGAGCCAGACATAGATGGCGACGGAGACGGAGACGATCTGGGTGAGGGGCAGGGTGCAGATGTGGACGGCGACGCTCTTGAGGTATTTCTGGATGAAGGGGTCTTTGATGCGGTTGAGGATGCTGGCTTCTTCTTCGGGGGTGATCATGCCTTCTTCGCGGCCGGCGCGGACTTCGGTGGCGAGCCAGGCCTCGCGGAAGGCGGCGTCGCTGTAGAAGCGGCGGGCGTAGGTCCAGGCGCCGGTGAGGACCTGGCGGGCGTAGCCGGATTCGGTGATGAAGCGGCGCCACTTGGCGGGGAGCCACCAGGACCACATGATCTGCAGGCGCAGGAAGGTCCAGGGGCGGTTGGCGAGTTGGAGGGCGTGGGCGTCGCCGACGGCGCCGGCGCGGAGCCAGGCGATGAGGATGGCGGCGCGGCGTTCGGTGAGCCACTGGCGGAGATAGGCGAGGCTGGTGAACATGCGGCGGGCGTGGGCGGCCCAGGCGGGGTCGCCCCACATGCGGCGGATGACGCGGCCGAGGATGGGGACGGCGCCGAGGACGCAGAAGAGGGCAAAGCGGAGGGAGCTGGCGCGGAGGCGCGAGGCTTTCTCGCTGGTAACCAGGCCGGTGGCGGTCCAGCCCTGGATGAGTCCGTCGCGGACGGAGGCGCGGAGCGCGGGGG
>CAYYEE010000787.1:0-1913 GCA_964470775.1 uncultured Planctomycetota bacterium
TCCTTGGGGTACGGCGCCCACAACGGCTTCCGCTTGGCGGCCATGCTCGCTGTCCGGTGCTCTGTCAATAGATACTCACGCGAGTTCGAAAGTGTCCAACCGGGGGTCGCTAACGCCTCTTCGCAAACTCTTCGACGACGCATGCGAGGGCGAATGAGGCAACTCGGACATCACCATCAGACAAGTGTTCGCCGTGACCTGCCCCCTTTTTCTCTGCCAGTCGTAATTTGGAAAGCCGGGTTTCATTCTACCTGTCCTGCCATCCCGCCGGAGCCGCCCGTCGCGTGATTTCTTTCCCTGCATGGCGGCGCGCAGCGGGCAAGGGCGCGCCCTCAGGGCGCGGCCAGCGGCCTACCCTTGCCGGCGAGCACCGCCGTGCGATCCATCCACTCCAACGGGCGGCCCGGCGGGATGGCCTCCATCCTGCTGGTGGGCTCTGAGCACTGCCGCGCAAACTCCTCCGGCGTGCGGTATCCCAAACTACTATGCGGCCTCTCGCTGTTGTACTCCTTTCTCCACGCCTCGATCTTCTCCTTCGCCTCGGCCAGATTCGCGAACCAGTTCGCATTCAGGCACTCGTCCCGCAGCCGGCCGTTGAAGCTTTCCAGATAGCCGTTCTGCATCGGCCGCCCCGGCTGAATGTGGACGACCTCGATGCCCTGCTTCTCGCACCAGGCCAGAAAATGCCGGCTCGTGAATTCCGGCCCGTTGTCGCACCGCAGCCGTTTCGGCGCTCCCCACCGGGCAATCATCCGATCCAGCGCCCGCGTCACTCTCCGGCTGCCGATACTCGAGCCCACTTCGATCCCCGGACACTGCCGTGTGTACCCGTCCAGCACCGTCAGAATCCGGATCCGTCCGCCGCCCGCCACCGCGTCGCTGACAAAGTCCAGCGCCCATTCTTCGTTCGCCGCCCGCAGCGGCAACCCTTCCGGCGCTGGCCGCTTCAGCCGCTTCCGCACCGCCAGGCGCACGCCCAACCGCGCTTCCCGGTACAGGCGATAGACACGCTTCAGATTCACGCCGCGTCCTTCCCGCCGCAGCAGCACCCACAGCCGCCGGTAGCCGTAGCGCGGCTTCTTCTGCGCCAGCACCACCAGCCGCTTCCGCAGTTCGCCGTTTCGATCGGGACGAGCTTCATAGCGATGACTGCTTCGGTCTACTTCCAGGAGCTTGCAAGCCTGGCGTTCGCTCAACCCGTACTCGGCCATCACGAACGCCACGTCCCTGCGTGCGCTCACAAGCTCCACCCGTTTTTTCGGATCACCGCCTTCAACGCTTCCTTGTCCAGGCTGAGCTCGGCCACCAGCGTCTTCAGCCGCCGGTTCTCCTCTTCCAGCGCCCGCAGACGCCGCGCCTCGCTCGCCTCCATCCCGCTGTACCGGCTCCGCCAGTTGTACAGCGTCTGGTCAGTGACGCCCAGCTCCCGCGCGACATCCCGCGCCGGCCGCCCAGCCTCCATCTGCTTGACGGCCTCGATCATCTGCTCTTCCGTGTATCGGCTTCGCTTCATGGATTGCTCCTCTTCGCTCTTCATTCGAGGGCTCTCCAAATTATCGCTGGCTGAGTTTTCGGGGAGCAGGTCATTGCGATGTGAAGTTGTGTGAACCCGAAGCTCTGCGTGAAGGCGCTCAATGCACTTTGCGAGACATCTCCTTCGGAGGATTCGGCTTCGAGTCGAACGTTTCCCTTGCCGAGGACAAAATCTGTCAATTCCTTATCGATCTGCGTGTTTCCGGTCTTGGACCGACGCGAGTGAAAGCCCGAATCCGGTGGGCCCGCCCCGCGGAGGACCGTTATTTTATGGGTGCTGAGTTTCTCGAAAGCAGCCAAGGTTGGTTTGGCCCGGAGGAAGACCCGCTGGAGGAATAAGTTGCATGGTGAGAATCGCTCTAATGACGGCAGACCAGGTG
>CAYYEE010000788.1:0-1912 GCA_964470775.1 uncultured Planctomycetota bacterium
GGTGGTCTTGCGGACAGGGATGAGACTCATGAAGCAAATGGGGCACTGTCCTGGCTTGGGCGACTTGACCTGGGGGTGCATGGAGCAGGTCCAGAAGGCGACGTCTTGGTCTTGCGCGTGGGCATGGGGAGCGTCTGCGGGGACTTCGGGGGCGGCCTCCTGCGTCCATCCTCGAACAAGATAGCCGGCCACGACAAGGGCGAACGCGCCGATCAGCATCAACGCCACTTTGGCGGTTCTCCCTGATCTGGGGGGTGTTCTCTCGCTCATGGCGTCATCCTCCATGTCCGCATGTCAATCTCTGGGATGCGTTGCGATCCCGCCTTTGGCGGGCTTCCGCAACGTTGCCGACGCCCGTGGCTCTGTCCTCCCCTTTACCCGGTCAGACAAGAGAAGCCTGACCGGGCGCGACACCGAACCAGCGAGCCAGGCTACTTAGCCGCGGGCATCTGGGCCTTCATCTTGGCCAGGTACTTCTCCGGCTCCTTGTTGAAGGCGGCGATGCAGTCGTGGCAGCAGAAGTAGACGCGATGGCCCTTGTAGTCAACGTAGATGCTCTTGTCAATGGCGCCGCCCATGACGGGACAAACGGTCTGGGCCGGGGCGGTTGTCGCGGCGGCCGGAGGGGCGGGTGCCTGGGCGGCGGGAGGGGCGGGCGCTTCCTGCTTGCAGGCGGCCAAGATCAAAACGGCGACGATGGCCGCGATGGTGATTGCTTGTGCGCGAACCATGGTGAGCTCCTTTCTATGCGTCTCATTGTGTGAGGCATAATCCGACCAAAATAGTCGTGTTTGTCCTTTGGTATTATATACGATGTTTTGGCTGCGTGATTTGATTTTTCGTGGCTTTGCCCGAAAATGACCGCAGCCTGGCGGTGGGGCGGTTGATTTGCATCGTTGTGGGACATATGATCTGGACAAATCTGGCAGGGAGAGAGAACATGACGAAACGTGACGTTGTGAGAGCGGTTCTGAGCGGCAAGCGGCCGCCGTATGTGCCTTGGAACTTTGGGTTTACGCAGGAAGCGCGGGAGAAGCTGGTTGAGTGTTTCGGGCCGGAGGGGTTGGAGGGGGCGCTGGCGAACCACATGGTGTTTCTGGGTGGCGAGATCGGGTTTTTTGAGGAGACGCGGCCCGGAGTATTTCGGGATATTTTCGGGGTGGAGTGGGACCGGAGCGTGGACAAGGACATCGGGGTGGTGTGCAACCAGGTTCTGCCTGAGCCTGATCTGAAGGGGTTGAGGCTGCCGGACCCGCACAGCGAGGTGTTTTTCGGGGGGATTGAGAAACGGATCGCGGAGAACCGGGACCGGCTGCGGGTGTTTGCTATCGGGTTCTCGTTGTACGAGCGGGCTTGGACGCTGCGGGGGATGGAGAACCTGATGATGGACTTTGTGGAGAATCCGGGGTTTGTGCGAGAGTTGATCGAGACGATCGCGGATTTCAACATTTCGGTGGTGAAGAAGGCGCTGGAGTATGACATTGACGTGGTGCACTTCGGCGACGACTGGGGGCAGCAGCAGGGTTTGCAGATGGGCCCGGCGAAGTGGCGGGAGTTCCTGGCGCCGGCGTTGAGGCGGATGTACGGGGCGGCGCGGGCGGGGGGGAGGTTTGTTTCGATTCACTCATGCGGGGACGTGGACGAGCTTTTCGACGACCTGGTGGACATGGGGCTGAACTGCTTCAATCCGTTCCAGCCGGAGGTGATGGACGTGGAGGCGCTGATGAAGCGTTACCGTGGGAGGCTTTCGTTCTATGGCGGGCTGAGCACGCAGCGGACGCTGCCGTATGGGACAGCGGCGGAGGTGCGGGCGGAGACGCGGCGGCTGATCCGGCTGGGGCGGGAGGGTGGGTATATTTTGTCGCCGGCGCACGCGGTGGAGGGGGATGTGCCGCTGGAGAATATGCTGGCG
>CAYYEE010000789.1:0-1900 GCA_964470775.1 uncultured Planctomycetota bacterium
TTTTGACGCGCGAGAAGAAGTTCGATGAGGCGCTGGCGGCCTTGCGCAAGGCGAAGCCGGAGAAGTTGCGCGGGGTGTGGCGGCACTCGATTCTGCTTTCGATCGGCGAGACGCAGGCGGCGGCGGGGCGCAAAGATGAGGCGCTGGCGACGTACAAGGGGGTGGCGGCGGAGGCGGACCTGGCGCCGCACATCCGGAAAATGACGGAGGCGAGGATTGAGGCGTTGGAGGGGAAGAAGGAGTAGGCGAGGAGTGGACGGACGGGGCCCTTGGGTCCCATAGGAGTTGTGGGACTTATGGGACGGATGTGAGGGCGATGGGCGGGTGGTCGCGCTTCTCCGTTTGGGCGGAGGGCGGGGGGGGCTGGCGCCAGGGCGGTGGCCTGCCGGCCAGGCTGCGGAGCACGGCGGGGGCTTCGAGGTAGCCGGCGCAGTGGTGGCCTGCGCGGTAGAAGGCTTCACCGTCTTTGGCGTATTCGGCCTCCAGACGGCGGACGGCGGTGAGGAGCTGGGTCATGAGGGCTTCGTCGCCGGCCATGAGGGCCACGAGGAAGTGGCGGCGGGGTAGGAAAGCGCCGGTGGCGCGATGGTAGCCGTCGCAGTCGTCGCGGACTTTCTGGAGCAGGCGGGTGACGAGGCCGGCGGCGGCGATGAGGAGGCGGTGGTAGTGGGGCGTTGTGGCGGGGCAGGCGCGGGCGAGGAACTCGGCGATGCCGGCGAGCAGGTGGCTGCCATTCCAAGGCGAACCCCGCAGGGCGTTGACGCCCCAGAAGGGTCCGACGCCGTGGCCGGAGCGCCAGTCGTGATCCTGGAAGAGTGAGCGGGCCACGTCGAGCGCAATCTTCTCGGCTTCCACGAAGTAGTGGTCCTTGCCTGTGGCGTCGTGGAGCATGAGGATGCCCTCGACGGGCTCGGTGTCGCGGCCCATGTTCTTGCGGGGCTGGTTCATGCGGTTGAGGGCGATCCAGCGGTTGGCGACGGCTTCGGCGTTTTCGAGGTACCAGGGGTCGCCGGTTTCCTGCTAGGCTTGGACGAGTCCGCCGAAGCGGAGGTAGATCATGGAGAAGACGTTCCAGGCGGGGTAGTCGGCGTGGTAGTGGACGTTGAAGTCGTAGTGATCCACGCAGATGTCGGCGACGTGACGGGCGGCGTCCATGGCGAGTCGGTAGAGGCCGGCGTGGGAGCGGAGGTAGGCGCCGCGGAAGAGGAAGGCGGCTTCGTTGCCGTCCATGGACAGCTCGTGGCGGTCGTTGGGCTGGTCGAGGTAGCGGAAGACGCCGCCTTTGCTCATGCCGCTGGGGCAGACGTTGCGCAGGAAGACAGGGGCGGCGGCGTCGGAGAGGGCGCGGAGCGTGTCGAATCCGGACTCCTGTTCGGGCAGGGCCACGCTGAACTCAGCGCAGCGCTTGTACCAAGCGGGCTCGGCTAGATAGCGGCGGGGGACTTCCGGCGCCGATGTGAGGCTGAACGCGCACGAGGAACTGCGCGCCACGCCTTTGACAAAGCCTTGCTCTGAACCCGCGACGTACTCGTGCTGGCAGGCGGGACCGCCGTTGACCCATCGAAGGCCGAGCCAGATGCGCGTGTCGGTCACGGGGGTCCAGCGCCAGGTCTTGGCGTCGGCGGAGAGCGTGGTCTCGCCCTCCTCAACCGTGAAGGAGGAGGAAGCGAGAGTCTGGCCGGCGCTGACCTCGACAACGGGCAGACCCTGGACAGGTGAGCCCATGCCGTAAGACTGGGTATTGGTGAAGTGGACGGTCATTTGGACCGCGCCGTTGGCGTGGAGCACGAGGAAGGCTTTGGCGCTGACCATGGCTTCGTCGTGGAAGGGAGTGGTTTCAACGCGCTTGGACTCGTCCATGGTGAGGGGCCGGTCTTCGGGGCCGGCGTAGATGTGGCCG
>CAYYEE010000790.1:0-1900 GCA_964470775.1 uncultured Planctomycetota bacterium
CGGGTTTGTGTCATGTAGTGTTTCAGAAATAGAAAAGCTATTTCTGAAACACTACACCAGCAGCCTGTTGAAAATGTCGCGTCTGTTCTGGGGACACGCTGCGATCCCGCCGTTGGCGGGCTGAGGCGCCATGTCCCCGCTGACGCTGTGTCTTTTTCAACGGGCCGCTGGCCTCCCAAAAACAGCCATAGCGCAGATGTTTAGGGTGCTGGGTGTCTTGACTCGGATGGGGTGGTTGCTCTATGATTCGTCTGGCTCGGCGGGGGATGTGACGCCGCCGCAGGCGAGCCGAGGCGCTGGCGCCGCTGTTGGGGCGCTGTTCGGGCGGCGCTGGACCGGGACAGAGGCGGAGCTGCGATGATTGCGAGCACGGACTCGCTTTCGCTGCTTGGGCAATCTACGGACTGGCTCAAAGACAGCGACGGCGTTTCGCTGAGCGAATACCGGCGTGAGGTTGTTGATCGGGCCGGGTCGTGCTGGAGGCATCCGGCCGACGATGGGCGCATGGAGAAATTCCGGCAGGCGTTGACGGTGCTTTTTCAGGGGCTTTTTTTCAACAAGGTCTACCCGGACGATCTCTTTTTTGTTCACGAGGCTGGGACGGACCCGTGGAACTTTCTGCCGTTTGAGAAGCGGCTTCTGAATGACGCGCGGAAGCTGACGGATATCTGCGTGGTGAACAAGCTGGGGATCGGGGAGCTGCATATCCTGTACCTGGCGACGTGCATGAACCGGCGCATCTTTATGGGCAAGGAAGATGAGGAGTGCCGGATTCTGTTGACCGAGGTGAGCAACTGGGTGTTTTTGAAGTCGCCGCAGCATCGCGCGAGGAACATGGGCGACTTCAGCGTGGACATTCAGCGGAAGGTGGCGTCGCTGGAGCTGCTGCGGGTGGTGAAGCGTTTGGAAGGACTGGCCAAGGACCCGCTGCCGAAGCTGGACGTTGTGGAGCGCGTCGGGATCATTGGCCGGCTTGCGGCGCAGGGAGTGGAGGGGGCGGCGACCTGCGCGGTGAAGGCGAACCGGCTGCCGTACCTGGCGCTGGAGTTTGCGGGGGGGCTGGAGCAATGGGCGCAGGCCAAGGCGGCGGGGCGGGCCGCGCGCGACTCCCGGCCGCCCGAGAAGCTGGGGGGCGGCCTGATCAAGGCGCTGGGGCTTTTGGCGCGCGAGTCGGACCTGCACATCGCGTTGAGGCTGGGGCTGGCGGACTTGGCGCTGACCGCGCTGGCGAGGGCCATTCCGCGGCTGGAGCCTTCGGCGGGGAAGAAGATCTATGTCAAGCTTCGCTCTCCGGTGGGCGAAATGCCGCGCGTGCGCCACAAGCAGTTGTTCGACGCGCTGCCCAATGACGTGGAGCGGCTGGCGCTGTTGAACTTTCTCTACCAGTCCGGCAAGAACAACCCGATCTATTTTGTGGAGCGTTTTGGGCCGTTCTTCACCACGGGGCGGCTCTTTTTCCAGAGCCGGGAGACCGGCTTTGTCTTGAAGACCTGAAACGCCCGCGCCGGGCGGAGGGAGCCGTCTTGGCCGAATCCTTTGATCGTTTGGCCGTGGAGGCGGCGGCGAGGCGGTACGCGGATTTGGGCGGCGAGCCGCTGTTGGTGGAGCCGTGTCCGGCCGGGAGGTTCAACACTTCTTTTTTCGTGCGGGGGCAGGCCGGGGAGGTGGTGGTGCGGATCGCTCCGGGCGGCGACGCGGGGCTTGTGTTCTACGAACGGGGGATGATGGCGCGCGAGCCCAGGGCGCATGAACTTGTTCGCGAAAAGACGAGCGCGCCGGTGGCGCGGGTGCTGGGCTATGACACGCGGCGGGACCTGCTGGGGCGCGATTTCATGGTGTTGGAGCGCTTGCCCGGCAAGCCGTTGAGCGCGGCGCCGGGCGTGTCGGCGAGCTCGGTGTG
>CAYYEE010000791.1:0-1893 GCA_964470775.1 uncultured Planctomycetota bacterium
ACTCCTTGAACTCGTCCTCCCACGCCGCCTTGAGCCGGCAGACCGTGGCCGGCGACAAGCCCGCCGCGCCCTCGCCCAGGATGGCCTTCAAGGCGTCGGGGAAGGCGTTGGTCGAGACGCCCTTGAGGTAGAGTCACGGAATGAGCGCCCCCATCGACGGCGAACGGCGCAGATAAGGAGGGAGAATGCCGCTGGTGAACCGCTGGCCCTCGCGGCGGTCGCGCACGCGGGGCTGCTCGATTTCGATGGGGCCGAGGGGGCTCTGGAGGTCGCGCTTGGGCAGGTGGCCGTTGCGCGTAACCAGGCGCAGGCCATCCGCGTCGCGTAGCGCCTTGAACCGCTCGATGCAGTCGTCCAACTCCGCCTCCAGCGCTACGGCCAGCACCCGTTGCGCGCCGGCGCGCAAAATCTCGTCGAGCGCCGAGCGCGAGTCCTGCGCCACTCGCATTTCCAGGTCCGAAAGGTTCCCATCCCGCATGAGCGTATCCTCCAATGGGCTCTTGTCAGAGGGCCGACTAGAACAGCCATCAAGAGGATACGCTCACTTTGTTCCCATCCACAACTATCGAAAGTAGCTCACCTCCTGGGAGGCTTCGGCGGAGGGGAAGCGAAACCGTCCCTGCTCCAGGCGCTTGTACCAGAGCGCGTAGCCGTCCCGATCCCAGTACAGGATATTGATCCGGTCTCCGTTGCGGTTGTGGAACACGAACAAGTGGCCGGAGAAGGGGTCTTGGCGGATCACGGTTTCGGCCGGCAGGGCCAGGCCGTCAAAGGAGCGGCGCATGTCCGCTGGGGCGAGGCAGAGAAACACGCGCACCGAGGGCGGGGGGCTCAGCATGCGCGGCGCTCCAGGGTGTCGAGCACCCGGGCAAGCGTGTCCGCGTCAAAGCCGGGGACAACGCGGACCTCGACGCCGCTGGGCAGGGCCACGGCGATGGGGGACGGCGACTCTGGAACCGCGGCCGGCAAGCGGACCTCGGCGAAGAGCGGCGATGCGTGAGAGACCGCAACAGGCTGGGCTGCGGACCGGGGCACCAGACACTCCATCCGGTTGCGCCACTCAATGAACGACGGCTCGCTGAGTCCATGGCGGCGGCAGTAGCCCCGGACGGACAGGCGCGTCTGAGACCACGCGGCCACGTGCCCCCGCCAGAACGCCTCCGTGCCCTTGCCCACTTCCTTGCCCAGCCCCGCGACGTCCGCTGCCTCTCGACCCATGACCGCCCTCCGCTGCCTGCCCGGTGAACGTCATCATTATCCGGGCCAGGCGGCGCGAGCGGAAGGTGTGGTTCGCCGGACGCTTACGTCTTTCGCCGTTGCCGTCCTTTGGTTGCGGCTCTGCCACGCCAGGGTCTTAATGGTTCACAGCCGTTCTCCGTTAACCATCAGCGTCGATAAGCGGACATAAGTGGTTCCTGCCGTTGGCCGTTTCCGCTCTTCTTCGCGTCTTCGCGTCTTCGCGTGAGCCCGCCGTTCCTTGGTTGCGGCCCCGCCGCGCCAGGCTCTTCGTGGCCTTCGTGGTTCAGTCGCCGTCCTCCGCGCCTCCTCGCCTCCGCGTGAGTCGCGTCGTTGCCGTCCCCCTTCGCGCCTTCGCGTCGCTTGCCGTGAGCCAGTCGAACGGGTCGCGTGAGCCCGTCTCTTGCCGTTGCGGACCTTCCCCGTCACACCGTCGTGGCGATGAGGATGCCGGCCAGCCCCAGGAACACGAAACCGAGCAGCAGCTTGGCTACGCCCACGTTCCTACGCGAGAACGCGGCCAGGCGCTCCGAGCCGACGCCGAAGTACGCCACGGCGAACACGACCAGCAGCGGCGCGATGAACATGCCGTTGTACAGCGCCAGGTACCCCACGGCCCTGGCCGCCAGGTCCGGGTCGCGCGCCACGCACATGATG